>NZ_JBDYCV010000123.1:0-9919 GCF_040495915.1 Shigella sp. FJ200513
TTTTCAAAAGGGTATTTTGGCTTTGACATATTAGGGGCTATTCCATTTCATCGTCCAACAAAATGGGTGCAGTACAGGGTTGATAGAAATATCTCCTGGGGCTTCATCTTTCCAGACCTCAGAGTAAACCTGAAATCGGAAAGCTTCAGGCACCCGCAGTTATCTTACCCTTCCTCAACAAAATAGCTGTTTATTTATACAGCAAATCCTGTTTCGGACTTCTCACTCCCCATTTGATCAACTGAAGCTGAACCCGTTTTTTTCTGCATGCCTCAATCGTCAAAATTCTTCGCCACCAGCCAGCTCTGCCATAACTTGCCACATTGAAAAAGTAGCCAAAGTGCTTCAGGCACCATCAGTTCACCATCACCAAAAAAAAGAAACATTCCAGAACTTCCGCATCTCGCCCAGCCGCTCCGACTTCTATACTGAATAGAAAACGTCAACTTAAGAGAAACCTATGCCATTACCCGATTTTCATGTTTCTGAACCTTTTACCCTCGGTATTGAACTGGAAATGCAGGTGGTTAATCCGCCGGGCTATGACTTAAGCCAGGACTCTTCAATGCTGATTGACGCGGTTAAAAATAAGATCACGGCCGGAGAGGTAAAGCACGATATCACCGAAAGTATGCTGGAGCTGGCGACGGATGTTTGCCGTGATATCAACCAGGCTGCCGGGCAGTTTTCAGCGATGCAGAAAGTCGTATTGCAGGCAGCCGCAGACCATCATCTGGAAATTTGCGGCGGTGGCACGCCCCCGTTTCAGAAATGGCAGCGTCAGGAGGTATGCGACAACGAACGCTATCAACGAACGCTGGAAAACTTTGGCTATCTCATCCAGCAGGCGACCGTTTTTGGTCAGCATGTCCATGTTGGCTGTGCCAGTGGCGATGACGCCATTTATTTGCTGCACGGCTTGTCACGGTTTGTGCCGCACTTTATTGCCCTTTCCGCCGCGTCGCCATATATGCAGGGAACGGATACGCGTTTTGCCCCCTCACGACCGAATATTTTTTCCGCCTTTCCTGATAATGGCCCGATGCCGTGGGTCAGTAACTGGCAACAATTTGAAGCCCTGTTTCGCTGTCTGAGTTACACCACGATGATCGACAGCATTAAAGATCTGCACTGGGATATTCGCCCCAGTCCTCATTTTGGCACGGTGGAGGTTCGGGTGATGGATACCCCGTTAACCCTTAGCCACGCGGTAAATATGGCGGGATTAATTCAGGCCACCGCCCACTGGTTACTGACGGAACGCCCGTTCAAACATCAGGAGAAAGATTACCTGCTGTATAAATTCAACCGTTTCCAGGCCTGTCGCTATGGTCTGGAAGGCGTCATTACCGATCCGCACACTGGCGATCGTCGACCGCTAACGGAAGATACCTTGCGATTGCTGGAAAAAATCGCCCCTTCAGCACATAAAATTGGCGCATCGAGCGCAATTGAAGCACTGCATCGCCAGGTCGTCAGCGGTCTGAATGAAGCGCAGCTGATGCGCGATTTCGTCGCCGATGGCGGCTCGCTGATTGGGCTGGTGAAAAAGCATTGTGAGATCTGGGCCGGTGACTAAGCCGGGAATTGCCTTACAGAAGAATATCCCTGACAATGGTGTTTTAACTTACATTTAACAATGTTATGAAACACCCTTTAGAAACCTTGACCACCGCAGCAGGCATTTTGCTGATGGCTTTCCTCTCTTGCCTGCTGCTGCCCGCCCCCGCACTGGGGCTGACGCTGGCACAAAAACTGGTGACCATGTTCCATCTGATGGATCTTAGCCAGCTTTACACTTTATTGTTTTGTCTGTGGTTTTTAGTGCTGGGCGCTATTGAGTATTTTGTTCTGCGCTTTATCTGGCGACGCTGGTTCTCGCTGGCGGATTAAACGTCGATTATCGCCGAACTTCGCGGCATACTTTGCTTATTCTCCTTCGCCTAAAGGAACGTTTATGGATAAGCAATCACTGCACGAAACGGCGAAACGCCTAGCTCTTGAGTTACCCTTTGTCGAGCTTTGCTGGCCTTTTGGCCCGGAGTTCGATGTTTTTAAAATTGGCGGCAAGATTTTTATGCTGTCGTCGGAGCTACGCGGCGTCCCCTTTATCAATCTGAAGTCCGATCCACAAAAATCCCTGTTAAATCAGCAAATATACCCAAGCATTAAGCCAGGGTATCACATGAATAAAAAGCACTGGATTTCGGTGTATTCCGGCGAGGAAATCTCCGAAGCGTTACTTCGCGATCTGATCAACGATTCGTGGAATCTGGTGGTTGATGGTCTGGCTAAACGCGATCAAAAAAGAGTGCGTCCAGGCTAAAGCGGGAATCTATAGCGCATTTTTCTCGCTTACCATTTCTCGTTGAACCTTGTAATCTGCTGGCACGCAAAATTACTTACACATGGAGTCTTTATGGATATCATTTCTGTCGCCTTAAAGCGTCATTCCACTAAGGCATTTGATGCCAGCAAAAAACTTACCCCGGAACAGGCCGAGCAGATCAAAACGCTACTGCAATACAGCCCATCCAGCACCAACTCCCAGCCGTGGCATTTTATTGTTGCCAGCACGGAAGAAGGTAAAGCGCGTGTTGCCAAATCCGCTGCCGGTAATTATGTGTTCAACAAACGTAAAATACTTGATGCCTCGCACGTCGTGGTGTTCTGTGCAAAAACCGCGATGGACGATGCCTGGCTGAAGCTGGTTGTTGACCAGGAAGATGCCGATGGCCGCTTTGCCACGCCGGAAGCGAAAGCCGCGAACGATAAAGGTCGCAAGTTCTTCGCCTATATGCACCGTAAAGATCTGCATGATGATGCAGAGTGGATGGCAAAACAGGTTTATCTCAACGTCGGTAACTTCCTGCTCGGCGTGGCGGCGCTGGGTCTGGACGCGGTGCCCATCGAAGGTTTTGACGCCGCAATCCTCGATGCAGAATTTGGTCTGAAAGAGAAAGGCTACACCAGTCTGGTGGTTGTTCCGGTAGGTCATCACAGCGTTGAAGATTTTAACGCTACGCTGCCGAAATCTCGTCTGCCGCAAAACACCACCTTAACCGAAGTGTAATTCTCTCTTGCCGGGCATCTGCCCGGCTATTTCCCCTCAGATTCTCCTGATTTGCATAACCCTGTTTCAGCCGTCATCATAGGCTGCTGTTGTATAAAGGAGACGTTATGCAGGATTTAATATCCCAGGTTGAAGATTTAGCGGGTATTGAGATCGATCACACCACCTCGATGGTGATGATTTTCGGTATTATTTTTCTGACCGCCGTCGTGGTGCATATTATTTTGCATTGGGTGGTACTGCGGACCTTCGAAAAACGTGCCATCGCCAGTTCACGGCTTTGGTTGCAAATCATTACCCAGAATAAACTCTTCCACCGTTTAGCTTTTACCCTGCAGGGGATTATCGTCAATATTCAGGCGGTATTCTGGCTGCAAAAAGGCACCGAAGCGGCAGATATTCTGACTACCTGCGCGCAGTTGTGGATCATGATGTATGCGCTGCTTTCAGTCTTCTCGTTGCTGGATGTTATTTTGAATCTGGCGCAGAAATTCCCGGCGGCATCTCAGTTACCGCTGAAAGGGATATTTCAGGGGATTAAACTGATCGGCGCAATCCTGGTCGGCATTTTGATGATCTCGCTGCTGATTGGTCAGTCGCCAGCGATTCTAATCAGCGGTCTTGGTGCAATGGCTGCCGTGCTGATGTTGGTATTTAAAGATCCGATTCTTGGTCTGGTGGCAGGTATTCAGCTTTCCGCGAACGATATGCTGAAACTGGGCGACTGGCTGGAAATGCCGAAATACGGCGCGGATGGCGCGGTGATCGATATTGGGTTAACCACCGTCAAAGTGCGTAACTGGGACAATACCATTACCACTATTCCCACCTGGTCTCTGGTTTCTGACTCCTTTAAAAACTGGAGCGGGATGTCAGCATCTGGCGGGCGACGTATTAAGCGCAGTATCAGTATTGATGTCACCAGTATTCGTTTTCTTGATGAAGACGAAATGCAACGTCTGAATAAAGCGCATTTGTTAAAGCCTTATTTAACCAGCCGCCATCAGGAAATTAATGAGTGGAATCGCCAGCAAGGTTCTACGGAGTCGGTATTAAACCTGCGCCGAATGACCAATATTGGAACCTTTCGTGCCTATCTGAACGAATATCTGCGTAACCATCCGCGGATTCGTAAAGATATGACCTTAATGGTACGCCAACTGGCTCCAGGTGATAACGGTTTACCGCTCGAGATCTACGCGTTTACTAACACCGTGGTGTGGCTGGAATATGAAAGCATTCAGGCTGATATATTCGATCACATATTTGCGATTGTCGAAGAGTTTGGTCTGCGACTTCATCAGTCGCCAACCGGCAATGATATTCGCTCTCTGGCGGGTGCATTTAAGCAGTAATTAAAAAAACCGCTCTCATCGAATGGATGAGAGCGGACATCGTTTTGTCGGATGTAGCGTGAATGCCTTATTTCCGACGCAGCGTTTTAAATGCCACAAACAGGAATACAATCCACACCGGCAGCAGGATCGCTGACAAGCGCATATCATCCATCGTGCACATCAGCAGCAAAATCATGCCGAGGAAGGCGATGCAAAGATAGTTGCCGAACGGATAGAGCAGCGCCTTAAACTGTGTTTCACGCCCCTGACGTCGCATCGCCGCGCGAAAACGCAGATGCGCCAGGCAGATCATAATCCAGTTCAACAGCAACGTTGCTACCACCAGCGCCATCAGCAGACCAAACGCTTTTTGCGGCAGCAGATAGTTGATTAACACCACCAGCGAAGTGATCGCTCCGGAAAGCATCAGCGAGTTAATCGGCACACCGCGACGGCTGACGCGAGTCAAAAACTTCGGCGCATTACCCTGCACAGAAAGGCCAAACAGCATGCGGCTGTTAGAGTAAACCCCGCTGTTATACACCGACAGCGATGCCACTAGAATGACGAAGTTCAGCGCAGAAGCTACCACATTGCTGTCGAGATTATGGAAAATCATCACAAACGGGCTACTGTTGGATTTCACTTCCACCCACGGATAGAGTGCCAGTAAAACCACCAGTGAACCGATATAAAACAGCAGGATGCGATACACCACCTGATTTACCGCTTTTGGAATGCTTTTTTCCGGATCGCGCGCTTCAGCGGCTGTAATCCCAATCAGCTCCAGACCGCCGAAGGAGAACATAATTACCGCCAGCGACAAAATCAGCCCATTCCAGCCGGTGGCGAAGAAACCACCGTAGCGCCAGAGGTTGTCGATACTGGCTTTCTCGCCGCCGTAACCAGAAAACAGCAGCCACAGGCCAAAGCCGATCATACCGATGATCGCCAGCACTTTAATCAGCGCAAACCAGAACTCGGTTTCGCCATATAAGCGCACGTTCACCAGGTTAACGGCGTTGATGATAATAAAGAAGGCGGCAGCCCAAATCCACGTTGGAACATCCGGGAACCAGTACTGCATATAGATGCCCGCAGCGGTCAGCTCTGCCATTCCCACCAGCACGAACATTACCCAGTAGTTCCAGCCAGAGAGGAAGCCCGCAAACGGTCCCCAGTATTTATAGGCAAAGTGGGCAAATGAACCGGATACCGGCTCTTCGACCACCATCTCGCCAAGCTGGCGCATAATCAGGAAAGCGATGATCCCGGCGACGCCGTAGCCCAGCAATACAGCCGGACCCGCCATCTGAATCGCCGGGCCAATGCCAAGAAACAGACCAGTACCAATTGCGCCACCCAGCGCAATCAGTTGAATATGACGGTTATGTAATCCGCGATGAAGCGTCGGCTCTTGATTCGACGCAGTATCTTCCGATACGGTTGACGCGTTTTTCACGCCTTTCCCCTGTGTGTCTTTTTTGTTGAGGGGCACCTTTTAACATTTAGTGCCCATCGTCGCAAGACACAATCCACACGGTTAAACGAGGTATCCTGCTTTAATTCCGTACCCGATGTCGGTGCAGCCACATCAGCTTATACGCCGCCGGGATAATAAACAGCGACAGCAAAGGTGCGGTGATCATGCCGCCAATCATCGGTGCGGCAATCCGGCTCATCACCTCTGAACCAGCCCCCGTTCCCCACAGAATCGGCAGCAGACCGGCGATAATCACCGCCACCGTCATCGCTTTCGGGCGCACGCGCAGGACCGCGCCGTGATACAACGCCTCATCCAGCTTCTGCTCGCTGAATGTTTGTGGATTATTCAACGACGGCTCGGCCTCTATGGCGTGACGTAAATACATCAGCATCACCACGCCAAATTCGGCGGCGACCCCGGCAAGGGCAATAAAGCCGGTACCCGTCGCCACAGAAAGATGAAAGCCCATCCACCACAGTAACCAGATGCCGCCCACCAGCGCAAACGGTACGCTGCTGATAATCAGCAACGCTTCGCCCACCCGACGGAATGCCAGATACAACAGCACGAAGATGATCATCAGTGTCATCGGCACCATGAGTTTCAGCTTATGGTTGGCGCGCTCCAGTAGCTCGAACTGCCCGGAGAATGCCACGCTGGTGCCCGGTTTTAACTGCACTTTTTCAGCTATCGCTTTTTGCAAATCGTGAACCACCGACACCATGTCACGATCGCGGGCATCGATATAAATCCAGCTCGTCGGGCGCGCATTCTCGGTTTTCAGCATCGACGGTCCGGTAGAGACTTTAACGTCGGCCACGTCTGCCAGGGTGATTTGCTGCTTCATCGGCGTCAGGATCGGCAACTGGCGCAGTGCCTGCGGACTATCGCGCCAGCTTTGCGGATAACGCAGATTAATTGGATAACGGGCAATCCCTTCCACCGTTTCGCCAACCATCGCCCCGCCCACCGCAGAAGTCACAAACAACTGCACATCCGCCACCGTCATACCGTAACGTGCGGCTTTTTCACGGTTAATCTCAACGTTGATATAGCGCCCACCTTCCAGCCGCTCAGCAAGCGCAGAAGCTACGCCTGGCACCGTTCGCGCCACTTCTTCAATTTGCTCAGCCATCGCGTCGATATCCGCCAGCACAGTGCCGGAAACTTTAATGCCGATGGGGCTTTTAATGCCGGTTGAGAGCATATCGATACGGTTACGAATTGGCGGCACCCACAGATTCGCCAGCCCCGGCAGACGCACGGTGTTATCCAGTTCCTCAATGATTTTGTCCATTGTCATGCCTGGCCGCCACTGATCCTGTGGCTTAAGCTGGATGGTCGTTTCTACCATCTCCAGCGGAGCAGAATCGGTGGCGGTTTCCGCTTTCCCGGTTTTGCCAAATACCCGCGCCACTTCAGGTACGCTCATAATTAGCTTGTCGGTTTTTTGCAGCATACTCGCCGCCTCTGCTGCGGAAATCCCCGGCAGCGTCGATGGCATATACAACAAGTCGCCTTCATTGATCTGCGGTAAAAATTCCCCGCCAACTTTATTGAGCGGCCAGAGAACCGTCAGCACCGAAAGCGCCGCCACCAGCAGCGTGGTTTTCGGCCAGTGCAGTACTTTCAGCAACAGCGGATGATAAACACGAATCAAAAAGCGATTGAGCGGATTACTGCTTTCCGGCGGAATTTTGCCACGGATCCAGTAACCCATCAGGATAGGGATCACTACGATCGCCAGCAGCGCCGCACCCGCCATCGCATACGTTTTGGTGAACGCCAACGGGCCAAACAGACGCCCTTCCTGCCCTTCCAGGGTGAAGATCGGGATAAACGACAACGTGATAATCAGCAGACTGATAAACAGCGCCGGCCCCACTTCAACAGACGCATCGGTGATCACCTGCCAGCGCGTTTTATTATCCAGCGTGGCGTCAGGATGCTGGTGCTGCCACTCTTCCAGCTGTTTATGCGCATTCTCGATCATGACGATAGCGGCATCGACCATCGCCCCGACGGCAATCGCAATGCCACCCAGCGACATAATATTGGCATTCAGCCCCTGGAAGGGCATGACAATAAAAGCAATACACAACCCCAGCGGCAACGAAATAATCGCCACCAGCGCCGAGCGCACATGCCAGAGAAACGGCGCGCAGACTACCGCCACCACAATAAACTCTTCCAGCAACTTGCCGCTGAGGTTGTCGATGGCCCGGTCAATGAGCTGGCTGCGGTCGTATGTTGTAACTATCTCCACGCCTTCCGGCAGACTACTTTTCAGCGTTTCCAGTTTGTCCTTCACGGCGGCGATCACTTCTCGGGCGTTTTTGCCGGATCGCAGGATCACCACCCCGCCCGCCACTTCGCCTTCGCCGTTTAGTTCGGCAATGCCCCGGCGCATCTTCGGGCCAATCTGGACCTTCGCAACATCGCGCAGATAAACGAGCACGCCATTTTCACTGGCTTTTAAAACGATGTGATTAAAGTCGTCGAGCGTTTGTAGATAGCCGCTGGCGCGCACCATATATTCTGCTTCCGCCAGTTCGATTGACGAACCGCCCGCTTCCTGGTTTGAAGCATCCAGCGCGCTTTTTACTTCGGCGAGACTGATGCCATACTGCGCCAGGCGCTGAGGATCGATAACCACCTGATACTCTTTCACCACACCGCCTACCGACGCCACTTCCGCAACGTCAGGAATGGTTTTCAGCTCATATTTGAGAAACCAGTCCTGCAATGAGCGTAAATCGGCAAGATCGTGCTTACCGCTGCGATCCACCAGTGCATATTCATAGATCCAGCCAACACCCGTGGCATCTGGTCCCAGCTCGGCGCTGACTCCCGCAGGCAGCTTACCCTGTACCTGGTTGAGGTACTCCAGCACCCGCGAACGCGCCCAGTACGGATCGGTGCCATCTTCGAAAATGACATACACATAAGAGTCGCCAAACTGCGAGAAACCACGCACAGTCTTCGCGCCAGGCACCGACAACATGGTGGTGGTTAGCGGATAAGTCACCTGATTTTCAACGATTTGCGGTGCCTGGCCGGGATAGCTGGTTTTAATAATCACCTGCACATCGGAGAGATCCGGCAACGCATCCACTGGCGTATTAATGATGGTCCAGGTGCCCCAGATGCTCAGAAACAACGCGCCCATCAGCACCAAAAAACGGTTCGCCACCGAGCGACGAATAATCCATTCAATCATTGGTTATTCCCTCAATGCGCATGGGTAGCACTTTCAGAGCGCATCCGCTCCAGTGCGCCAGAAATATTGGCTTCGGAATCAATCAGGAACAGGCCGCCGGAAACCACCTTTTCACCTTCCGCCAGACCAGAGCGTAATGCGGTGACGCCTTGCGATGCCTGGAAAACAGCAACGCGTTTCGGTACAAAGCGCCCGTCGGCATCAACGGTAATCACCCGCTGTTCGTTGCCGGTATCAATCAGCGCCTGTGACGGAATGAGCAGCATCGGTTCGCTGGCGGTGTTGAGTTGCAACCAGGCGTTCATGCCCGGTTTTAGCGCCTCGTCGGCGTTGTCGACTTCCAGACGCAGCTGCAGCGTGCGGGTCGCGGCATCCACGCCAGGTAGCAGCGTCCATTTGCGGATGGTGAGTGTTTTATCCGGTCGCGCCGGAACGGTGAGGGTAAACTGCGAGGCATCTTTCACCAGCCAGGCGATGGACTCCGGGATCGCAGCAGTGACCCACACCGGGTCCATACCCTGAATTCGCGATTACGCGCAATCCCCCTGAGAACCGCCATGAACAAGGGTTTCATGATTTGTGATTTTAGTTTGGTACGCAATTTGGTACACAACACTATTTTCACTTCAGCGGGTAGTCATCAAACTCACCATAACGAGCATCGTTGATGATGTATGTGATCACCACAAATATCACATCTGGACTAGTTCCGTCTTCATGCGCAGGTAGACTGGCCCCCTGAATCTCCAGACAACCAGTATCACTTATTTAAGTGATAGTCTTAATACTAGTTTTTAGACTTG
>NZ_JBDYCV010000124.1:0-9837 GCF_040495915.1 Shigella sp. FJ200513
TGAGACAACATCTGGCAAGGCTGGGACGGAAGTCACTGTCGTTCTCAAAATCGGTGGAGCTGCATGACAAGGTCATCAGGCATTATCTGAACATAAAACACTATCAGTAAGTTGGAGTCATTACCATTAAGGCGAATGGAATAAAGAATAACAATGCAGAAAATATATAAAAGGGAATCGCACTATAACCCATTAAGTAATAAGCCGATGGGCTATTGGCAAATCCAAATACGGAAGTAAAGATCATCAATATGAGTCCTATCAGACTCATCTTTTTTATCGTGTGAGGCATGAAACCATCCTTCATTTCAGCGCGTGTATAACACGTGCCCACTGAACTGCACTGCGCAACATTGAGCAGGCAGCGTAAAAACCAATACAGAATTGATACTTGGATGATATCAAATATCCAGTCTTAAATTGTGGCCTTTAACGGAAAAATGAAAACATATGCTGCAGAATGGCGCTTATCACGCCATTCTTCGCTGTTAATTCAGTAATTTTTCAGAATTATGCCCGGTCAACGCTAAAGGCGATGACTTCAGCCAGTGTCTCCGCGCCCAGCGCCAACATCACCAGACGATCAACACCTAATGCCACGCCGGAACAGTCAGGCATACCGACTTTCAAGGCTTCAATCAGATTCTGGTCAATGGGGTGCTGCGGCAAACCGCGCGCCGCGCGCTTACGGTTATCTTGTTCAAAGCGTTGTTGCTGCTCACGGGCATCCGTTAATTCATGGAAACCATTCGCCAGCTCAATACCTTTATAATAAACCTCAAAGCGTTCAGCGACCCGATGATCTTCGGTACTGATTTGCGCCAGTGATGCCTGGCTGGCTGGAAAGTGGTACACAAAGGTCGGTTTTTCTTTACCAATATTTGGCTCTACGCCAAAGGTAAACAGCAATTGTAGCAACGTGTCGCGGTCTTCTTCGGTATCAGCAACATTGCTCAAATCCAGTTTCGCTGCGACTTCCCGCAGTTGCGTTTTGTCGGCAGAGAGCGGGTCAATTTCCAGATAACGCAAGAAAGCTTGTTGATAAGAAAGGCTTTCTGCTGCCGGGCAGTCCAGCACCTGTTGTAAGAGATCGTCCACCTCGTTCATCAACCGGTACATATCATAGTGCGGTCGATACCACTCCAGCATAGTGAACTCAGGGTTGTGATAACGCCCCATCTCTTCATTACGGAAGCTGCGGCACAGCTGGAATACCGGCCCACAACCAGCAACCAGCAGGCGTTTCATATGGTATTCCGGGCTGGTCATTAACCAGAGATTCATCCCCTGCGAATGCCCGGGGCCAACGAAACGTGTCTCAAACGGGACCAAATGAATATCGGTTACCGTCGCCTGGCTCATACAAGGCGTCTCCACCTCCAGCACTCCACGATCGGCAAAGAAACGACGGATCTCCGCCATAATCGCCGCGCGTTTTAATAAGTTAGGAATGGATGCGCTCGGCTGCCAGGATGCCGTTTCGCTCATAGTTAAATCTCCAGTTTTTGACAAGGGCACGAAGTCTACTCGCAACGCGACGGCGAGACAAATTTTACGCAGGAATCAAACAGCGGTGGGCAGTGACTAAAAAAAGCACGATCTGATGGTTTAGTAATTAAATTAATCATCTTCAGTGATAATTTAGCCCTCTTGCGCACTAAAAAAATCGATCTCGTCAAATTTCAGACTTATCCATCAGACTATACTGTTGTACCTATAAAGGAGCAGTGGAATAGCGTTCGCAGACCGTAACTTTCAGGCACTTACCCTGAAGTACGGGGCTGTGGGATAAAAACAATCTGGAGGAATGTCGTGCAAACCTTTCAAGCCGATCTTGCCATTGTAGGCGCCGGTGGCGCGGGATTACGTGCTGCAATTGCTGCCGCGCAGGCAAATCCAAATGCAAAAATCGCACTAATCTCAAAAGTATACCCGATGCGTAGCCATACCGTTGCTGCAGAAGGGGGCTCCGCCGCTGTCGCGCAGGATCATGACAGCTTCGAATATCACTTTCACGATACAGTAGCGGGTGGCGACTGGTTGTGTGAGCAGGATGTCGTGGATTATTTCGTCCACCACTGCCCAACCGAAATGACCCAACTGGAACTGTGGGGATGCCCATGGAGCCGTCGCCCGGATGGTAGCGTCAACGTACGTCGCTTCGGCGGCATGAAAATCGAGCGCACCTGGTTCGCCGCCGATAAGACCGGCTTCCATATGCTGCACACGCTGTTCCAGACCTCTCTGCAATTCCCGCAGATCCAGCGTTTTGACGAACATTTCGTGCTGGATATTCTGGTTGATGATGGTCATGTTCGCGGCCTGGTAGCAATAAACATGATGGAAGGCACGTTGGTGCAGATCCGTGCTAACGCGGTCGTTATGGCTACCGGCGGTGCGGGTCGCGTTTATCGTTACAACACCAACGGCGGCATCGTTACCGGTGACGGTATGGGTATGGCGCTAAGCCACGGCGTTCCGCTGCGTGACATGGAATTCGTTCAGTATCACCCAACCGGTCTGCCAGGTTCCGGTATCCTGATGACCGAAGGCTGCCGTGGTGAAGGCGGTATTCTGGTCAACAAAAATGGCTACCGTTATCTGCAAGATTACGGCATGGGCCCGGAAACTCCGCTGGGCGAGCCGAAAAACAAATATATGGAACTGGGTCCACGCGACAAAGTTTCTCAGGCCTTCTGGCACGAATGGCGTAAAGGCAACACCATCTCCACGCCGCGTGGTGATGTGGTTTATCTCGACCTGCGTCACCTCGGCGAGAAAAAACTGCATGAACGTCTGCCGTTCATCTGCGAACTGGCGAAAGCGTACGTTGGCGTCGATCCGGTTAAAGAACCGATTCCGGTACGTCCGACTGCACACTACACCATGGGCGGTATCGAAACCGATCAGAACTGTGAAACCCGCATTAAAGGTCTGTTCGCCGTGGGTGAATGTTCCTCTGTTGGTCTGCACGGTGCAAACCGTCTGGGCTCCAACTCCCTGGCGGAACTGGTGGTCTTCGGCCGTCTGGCCGGTGAACAAGCGACAGAGCGTGCAGCAACTGCCGGTAATGGCAACGAAGCGGCAATTGAAGCGCAGGCAGCTGGCGTTGAACAACGTCTGAAAGATCTAGTTAACCAGGATGGCGGCGAAAACTGGGCGAAGATCCGCGACGAAATGGGCCTGGCAATGGAAGAAGGTTGCGGTATCTACCGTACGCCGGAACTGATGCAGAAAACCATCGACAAGCTGGCAGAGCTGCAGGAACGCTTCAAGCGCGTGCGCATCACCGACACCTCCAGCGTGTTCAACACCGACCTGCTCTACACCATTGAACTGAGCCACGGTCTGAACGTTGCTGAATGTATGGCGCACTCCGCAATGGCACGTAAAGAGTCCCGCGGCGCACACCAGCGTCTGGACGAAGGTTGCACCGAGCGTGACGACGTCAACTTTCTCAAACACACCCTCGCCTTCCGCGATGCTGATGGCACGACTCGCCTGGAGTACAGCGACGTGAAGATTACTACGCTGCCGCCAGCTAAACGCGTTTACGGTGGCGAAGCGGATGCAGCCGATAAGGCGGAAGCAGCCAATAATAAGGAGAAGGCGAATGGCTGAGATGAAAAACCTGAAAATTGAGGTGGTGCGCTATAACCCGGAAGTCGATACCGCACCGCATAGCGCATTCTATGAAGTGCCTTATGACGCAACTACCTCATTACTGGATGCGCTGGGCTACATCAAAGACAACCTGGCACCGGACCTGAGTTACCGCTGGTCCTGCCGTATGGCGATTTGTGGTTCCTGCGGCATGATGGTTAACAACGTGCCAAAACTGGCATGTAAAACCTTCCTGCGTGATTACACCGACGGTATGAAGGTTGAAGCGTTAGCTAACTTCCCGATTGAACGCGATCTGGTGGTCGATATGACCCACTTCATCGAAAGTCTGGAAGCGATCAAACCGTACATCATCGGCAACTCCCGCACCGCGGATCAGGGTACTAACATCCAGACCCCGGCGCAGATGGCAAAGTATCACCAGTTCTCCGGTTGCATCAACTGTGGTCTGTGCTACGCCGCGTGCCCGCAGTTTGGCCTGAACCCAGAGTTCATCGGTCCGGCTGCCATTACGCTGGCGCATCGTTATAACGAAGATAGCCGCGACCACGGTAAGAAGGAGCGTATGGCGCAGTTGAACAGCCAGAACGGTGTATGGAGCTGTACTTTCGTGGGCTATTGCTCCGAAGTCTGCCCGAAACACGTCGATCCGGCTGCGGCCATTCAGCAGGGCAAAGTAGAAAGTTCGAAAGACTTTCTTATCGCGACCCTGAAACCACGCTAAGGAGTGCAACATGACGACTAAACGTAAACCGTATGTACGGCCAATGACGTCCACCTGGTGGAAAAAATTGCCGTTTTATCGCTTTTACATGCTGCGCGAAGGCACGGCGGTTCCGGCTGTGTGGTTCAGCATTGAACTGATTTTCGCGCTGTTTGCCCTGAAAAATGGCCCGGAAGCCTGGGCGGGATTCGTCGACTTTTTACAAAACCCGGTTATCGTGATCATTAACCTGATCACTCTGACGGCAGCTCTGCTGCACACCAAAACCTGGTTTGAACTGGCACCGAAAGCGGCCAATATCATTGTAAAAGACGAAAAAATGGGACCAGAGCCAATTATCAAAAGTCTCTGGGCGGTAACTGTGGTTGCCACCATCGTAATCCTGTTTGTTGCCCTGTACTGGTAAGGAGCCTGAGATGATTAATCCAAATCCAAAGCGTTCTGACGAACCGGTATTCTGGGGCCTCTTCGGGGCCGGTGGTATGTGGAGCGCAATTATTGCGCCGGTGATGATCCTGCTGGTGGGTATTCTGCTGCCACTGGGGCTGTTTCCGGGTGATGCGCTGAGCTACGAGCGCGTTCTGGCGTTCGCGCAGAGCTTCATTGGTCGCGTATTCCTGTTCCTGATGATCGTTCTGCCGCTGTGGTGTGGTTTACACCGTATGCACCACGCGATGCACGATCTGAAAATCCACGTGCCTGCGGGCAAATGGGTTTTCTACGGTCTGGCTGCTATCCTGACAGTTGTCACGCTGATTGGTGTCGTTACAATCTAACGCATCGCCAATGTAAATCCGGCCCGCCTATGGCGGGCCGTTTTGTATGGAAACCAGACCTTATGTTCAAAACGACGCTCTGCGCCTTATTAATTACCGCCTCTTACTCCACATTTGCTGCCCCTCAACAAATCAACGATATTGTGCATCGCACAATTACCCCGCTTATAGAGCAACAAAAGATCCCCGGTATGGCGGTGGCGGTAATTTATCAGGGTAAACCTTATTACTTTACCTGGGGCTATGCGGACATCGCCAAAAAGCAGCCCGTCACACAGCAAACGTTGTTTGAGTTAGGTTCGGTCAGCAAAACATTTACGGGCGTGCTTGGTGGCGACGCTATTGCTCGAGGGGAAATCAAGTTAAGCGATCCCGCAACAAAATACTGGCCTGAACTTACCGCTAAACAGTGGAATGGGATCACACTATTACATCTTGCGACCTACACCGCTGGCGGCCTGCCATTGCAGGTGCCGGATGAAGTGAAATCCTCAAGCGACTTGCTGCGCTTCTATCAAAACTGGCAGCCTGCATGGGCTCCAGGAACACAACGTCTGTATGCCAACTCCAGTATCGGTTTGTTCGGCGCACTGGCTGTGAAGCCGTCTGGTTTGAGTTTTGAGCAGGCGATGCAAACTCGTGTCTTCCAGCCACTCAAACTCAACCATACGTGGATTAATGTACCTCCCCCAGAAGAAAAGAATTACGCCTGGGGATATCGCGAAGGTAAGGCAGTGCATGTTTCGCCAGGGGCGTTAGATGCTGAAGCTTATGGTGTGAAGTCGACCATTGAAGATATGGCCCGCTGGGTGCAAAGCAATTTACCCCCCCTTGATATCAATGAGAAAACGCTTCAACAAGGGATACAACTGGCACAATCTCGCTACTGGCAAACCGGCGATATGTATCAGGGCCTGGGCTGGGAAATGCTGGACTGGCCGGTCAATCCTGACAGCATCATTAACGGCAGTGACAATAAAATTGCACTGGCAGCACGCCCGGTAAAAGCGATTAAGCCCCCAACTCCTGCAGTACGCGCATCATGGGTACATAAAACGGGGGCGACCGGCGGATTTGGTAGCTATGTCGCGTTTATTCCAGAAAAAGAGCTGGGTATCGTGATGCTGGCTAACAAAAACTATCCCAATCCAGCGAGAGTCGCCGCCGCCTGTCAGATTCTCAACGCTCTACAGTAAAATTTCATCGGGTCCGAATTTTCGGACCTTTTCTGCGCTTTTCCTTGCTGTCATCTACACTTAGAAAAAAACCAGTAAGGAAACATTTATGCGCCTGCTCCCTCTCGTTGCCGCAGCGACAGCTGCATTTCTGGTCGTTGCCTGTAGTTTTCCTACGCCGCCGCGTGGCGTGACCGTAGTGAATAATTTCGACGCCAAACGTTATCTCGGTACCTGGTATGAGATTGCCCGTTTTGATCACCGTTTTGAACGTGGACTGGAAAAAGTCACCGCAACATACAGCCTGCGTGATGACGGCGGCCTGAATGTCATTAATAAAGGCTATAACCCTGACAGAGGAATGTGGCAGCAGAGTGAAGGGAAAGCGTACTTTACCGGCGCACCAACTCGCGCTGCGCTGAAAGTGTCATTCTTTGGTCCTTTCTATGGCGGTTATAACGTTATTGCACTCGATCGGGAATACCGCCATGCGCTGGTTTGCGGCCCGGACCGCGACTACCTGTGGATACTCTCCCGCACGCCAACCATTTCTGACGAAGTGAAACAGGAGATGCTGGCAGTCGCGACCCGGGAAGGGTTTGATGTCAGTAAGTTTATTTGGGTACAGCAGCCCGGTAGTTAGTGAGTGCTGAGTTTCAGACCAATAATCCCCAATACGATTAACGCCAGACTCGCCAGACGCATCGGGTTAGCGGACTCACCGAGCAGCACAATGCCGGTGATGGCCGCGCCGACTGCGCCAATACCCGTCCACACGGCATAAGCCGTCCCTACCGGTAACGATTTCATCGCCCAGGCAAGTAGCGCCATACTGACTATCATCGCCGTCACGGTAATAACACTCGGCGTCAAACGGCTAAAGCCGTGGGTATATTTCAGGCCAACGGCCCATACCACTTCCAGCAGACCAGCAATAACTAAGATAATCCAGGACATATCAGGCTCCGGAAATTTGGGGCCGTCCCCGGTGAAAAGAGGCGTTTGCAGGTCGTCCTGCAAAGCTGATGGTTGAACGGATATTTTGCCAGGTGGCAGGGGAATTTCAACTATTACCTTTATGACGATCGCAGAAAAAACAAACGGCACGACACTGCTGTCGTACCGTTATTGCTTATTGCTGCGCTTTCGTTGCTGCGCCAGAAATCGCGTTACCGCCATCAGAAATGTCTTCACCAACGCCACGCGTGGTGTTGCAGGCAGTTAATACTGTTGAAAGCACCAGAACAGAAAAGATCGCTGCAATTGTCTTCTTCACCATAACGTCTTCCTTTTAGGTAATGTTATTTATGTTTGCCTATAGCAAATTAATAATAGACAACATCGCCAAAAATGATGGAAATCTGATGATTTTTCGGAAGAGAAGAAAAATTAGCTGGCAGCGCGAGAGATGGAGTTACCGAGATGTTTGATGTCTTCGCCGAAACCGCAAGCGGTGTTACAGCCCGTGAGCAGCGTGCTGGCAAGCAAAACAAGAACGATAAGGCGTTTCATCATCTCTGACCTGAATAAGTGATGGTGCAGCCTGCAGGCCGCACCACAACCGCATTACTTCACGCGAGAGACGTATTCACCAGAGCGGGTATCCACTTTGATGACTTCGCCGATTTGTACGAACAGCGGAACTTTAACCACAGCGCCAGTAGACAGGGTAGCCGGTTTGCCGCCAGTACCTGCGGTATCACCTTTCAGGCCCGGATCGGTATCAACGATTTCCAGTTCAACGAAGTTCGGCGGAGTAACGGAGATCGGCTGACCATTCCACAGAGTTACGATACACTCTGCCTGATCCAGCAGCCATTTAGCATTGTCGCCAATTGCTTTTGCATCAGCAGACAGCTGCTCGAAAGTTTCGTTGTTCATGAAGTGCCAGAACTCACCGTCGTTGTACAGGTAAGTCAGGTTCATATCGACAACATCAGCGCCTTCAGCGGAATCAGTAGATTTGAAGGTTTTTTCTACGCGAGTACCGGTCAGCAGACGACGCAGTTTAACGCGAGCAAATGCCTGGCCTTTACCCGGTTTTACGAATTCACTCGCTTCAACCGCGTAAGGTTCGCCGTCTAACATGATTTTAAGACCAGCACGAAAATCGTTGCTATAGTACGTTGCCATAAGGCCCTCTGAAATTTGTTAATTGGTAGCTAAGCCACAAAATGGCGCATATTGTAACCCTAAATACCCCATCCAGAGAAGATTGGTTAACGCAACTTGCCGATGTTGTGACCGATCCTGATGAACTTCTGCGTCTTTTGAATATAGACGCGGACGAAAAACTGTTGGCCGGACGCAGCGCCAAAAAGCTGTTTGCCCTGCGTGTGCCCCGCTCATTTATCGATCGCATGGAGAAAGGCAATCCGGACGATCCTCTTTTGCGTCAGGTACTTACCTCGCAAGATGAGTTTGTCGTCGCGTCCGGATTCTCCACCGACCCACTGGAAGAACAGCACAGCGTAGTGCCTGGTTTGTTGCATAAATACCACAACCGGGCGCTTTTGCTGGTCAAAGGCGGCTGCGCGGTAAATTGCCGCTATTGCTTCCGTCGCCACTTCCCCTATGCCGAAAATCAGGGCAACAAGCGTAACTGGCAGACTGCACTTGAGTATGTTGCTGCGCATCCGGAACTGGACGAGATGATTTTCTCCGGCGGCGATCCGCTGATGGCGAAAGAGCACGAGCTGGACTGGTTGCTCACACAACTGGAAGCCATCCCGCATATCAAACGTCTGCGGATTCACAGCCGTCTGCCGATTGTGATCCCGGCACGTATCACCGAGGCGCTGGTTGAACGCTTTGCCCGTTCTACGCTGCAAATCTTGCTGGTGAATCACATCAATCATGCCAATGAGGTAGATGAAACGTTCCGTCAGGCGATGGCTAAATTGCGCCGTGTCGGTGTCACCCTGCTTAACCAGAGCGTTCTGTTACGTGGTGTGAACGATAACGCACAAACGTTGGCAAACCTGAGTAATGCGTTGTTCGATGCCGGCGTGATGCCGTATTACCTGCATGTGCTAGATAAAGTACAGGGCGCGGCGCATTTTATGGTGAGTGATGACGAAGCACGGCAGATTATGCGTGAGTTGCTGACATTGGTGTCGGGATATCTGGTGCCGAAACTGGCGCGAGAAATTGGCGGCGAACCCAGCAAAACGCCGCTGGATCTCCAGCTACGCCAGCAGTAACTGATTAAACAGGGAAGTTAAACATTAAAATTGCCTGATGCGCTACGCTTATCAGGCCTACATCGTGCATTGAAATTGAATGGATTTGCAATGAACTGTAGGCCGGATAAGGCGTTTACGCCGCATCCGGCAAGAGCAACAAACGCAAGTACAGCAACCACTGAGAAATTTAATCTTTGCACGTTGCATAACCTTTAATTATTCATATGCATTGCTGTTGTTACTTTTTATATAGCTAACACCAATAATTAACCTTTCTTTTCGGTAATGACTCCAACTTACTGATAGTGTTTTATGTTCAGATAATGCCCGATGACCTTGTCATGCAGCTCCAC
>NZ_JBDYCV010000125.1:0-9753 GCF_040495915.1 Shigella sp. FJ200513
ATGCTTCCATCGGAAACGATGATCTGGCAGCCTGAGTTCACAGATAAAACACTCTCCAGGAAACCCGGGGCGGTTCAATCAGGTATCAGGCGGCTTTCTTGAGGCAGGCACTCATAAACTTATTACGATCATCACCTTTCAGAGCTTGTTGCGTTGCTTGATTATTACATTCACGCATCTTTTGCTGCTGTGGCGTCAAACTTTTTTCACCAGGCGCAGACTTGCTGTTCTTCAGGCAATCACTCATGTAGGTCTTACGAGCATCCCCTTTCAACGCCTGCGCCGTCGCCTGCTGATTACAGGAGGTCATACGCTGTTGTTGTGGGGTTAAGGTTCTCTCGGCAGCGCCGACGGTGGTTAAAAAAACCAGACCAAAAAGCAAGGTAACCAGTAATGTTATTTTCATAGCACCATCCCTCTTCATGTTTTAACCATGAGCGTTTGCGCCCGTGATCTGCCATTAAGTCTGGTTGCTAACAGCAAAAAAACCACCCGGCAGCGAAAATTCACTGCCGGGCGCAGTTTTATTTCAGCCCCAGAGCGGCTTTCATGGTGTAGAAGAGATCGGTCTGGTCGGTCAGTCCAACAACATTGGCGGCATGCGGGCCATACGCCGCAATACGCAACTGACTGCCGGTATGTTCTTGTGAATCCTCTTCGGAATTCCCGTAACTCATCACCATCACTGCGCCATCTTTAGTATTTAGCGCCTGAGTGAGGCCCGGCGCTTTGGTATCCGGCGCAACAACCTGGCTGGCGTGGGCGTGATCAGCGGTGACTATGACCAGCGTGTTACCCTCCTTTTTAGCGAATTCCAGCGCCCGTTGTACGGCTTCATCGAGATCGACCGTCTCGCCAATTTGCCCACAAGGGTTCGCAGCGTGATCCTGTTTATCGATTGACGCACCTTCAACTTGCAGGAAAAATCCTTTCTCATTTTTACTCAACAATTCAATGGCTTTGTCGGTCATCTGTGCCAGGGTTGGTACACTGTCATTACGTTGCGGATTAGGCGTATAGGTGACTGCGGGCTTATCGATATTGCCGTGGTACGTTGCTTTCGGCCCTAGCCAGCGCACTGGCATATTGCCGTCAGCAAACAGGCCAAGCAGGGGTTTTTGCTGATTCGCTTCCGTCACCGAATTCAGTGAGGCAGCATCGTTCACCAACTGATAACCACGCGCCTGTGCCTGTTCACGCAGCGTTTTTCCCTGCCATTCACCAGCGGTTGCCGTTTCAGCAAAGGTTTTTGCGCCGCCGCCAAGCGTAACGTCGGCACGAGCGTTAAGCAGCTGTTCGGTAATCGATCCTTTTCCGCCTTTTTCCAGAGCGTTACCCGGACATTTTTCACTGGTCGCGCTCGGACCGTAGCATTTGCGCGAAGTCACATGTGCCACCAGCGCAGCGGGCGTGGCATCCTGCAACTCTGCGGTAGAAACGTTACCGGTCGCCAGACCTGCGGCTTTTGCCATTTCCAGAATCGTTGGGTGATCTTTTTCGTGAATATCGACGCCCAGCGCGCCGTTATAGGTTTTGACATCGGTTGACCAGGCGGTTGCTGATGCAGCCGAGTCGGTGACGTAGTCCGGTTTGCCAGTTTTTTTATTCAGCGCATAGTGAGTGTATTGCCCGGTAAGCGGTAAGGCATCGATACCTTTAAAAAAGCCGCCCGCACCTTCGGCATAATTACGTGCGGCAGTAATTTCCGAATCCCCCATCCCATCGCCAATCAGCAAAATAATATTTTTTGCAGGTTTATCGCTAAGAGAATCACGCAGAGCGGCGGTCTGATCACCCGTTAAGCGGCGAGCACCGCCGGGTGCAGTAATATCGCCCTGAGCAGCCCGGTTTTCCAGAACAGGCATTTCTGGTGTCCGGGCTTTTGTCACAGGGGTAAACAGTAACGGTAAGAGTGCCAGTGCAATAGTGCTTTGTTTCACTTTATTTTCTCCATGTACAAATACATTAAAAAATAAAAACAAAGCGACTATAAGTCTCGGCCGTGACAACTTTATGACAGCTGTTGAAAAGATTAACTTTTTACTGACAAGGATGCTTCAATAACTTCTTTACGTAATCGCGCAGCAGCTCTGTATCGTCGTCAGGAATGCTGGCATCGGGCTTTACCTCGTACAGCGCCCCCTCTACCTGATCAATCAACCGCTGTTGGTCATTTTGCGCCATATTGCGAAGCATTGCAGTGACGATAATCTCCAAAGCTTCTACCTGCGCACACAGTTCTTTCGACTCTTCTTCTTTTTGGGCAAGCTTAAATAACAACTCAGCAATGAGATTTTTCATGTCTGTATTTCCTTATCCAAAGTATGGAGAAGTTAACATTATGTTTCACAACTTCATAGTGTCTGGAAGTATTATTTTTATGACAAAGGAAATACTTTGCGCAAATATTTTTTGTTTGATTGCCAGCGAAACGTTTCTCTTATTTAAATAATTACCCACACAAAATATAGGCTTTTAATTATCAACCTTTATTATAAATAAAAGCTATGAAATATATTCTCTTCGTTAACTTATAATTAAGAGAAAAAAACTCACCGCATTGCCATTTAAGCCAGGAATAAATTAGCTTCCCGTTCATCATTTTTGTGATCTTGCGCACATCTTTGAGATAACGCACTTTCTTCACCAGTACGTTGCACGCTTTGTCAGCAGAAGATTGCAACAATCTTTCAGAAGGCCGCGAATCCCCCGTTTTGTCGTGGTAATGTATGCACTTTGTGTTAGACGGGATAGGTTTTTAAGATGGAAAAACTGCGGGTAGGAATCGTTTTTGGTGGTAAATCAGCGGAACATGAAGTGTCTCTGCAATCGGCAAAAAACATTGTCGATGCCATTGATAAAAGTCGCTTCGACGTTGTGCTGCTGGGCATTGATAAACAAGGGCAATGGCACGTCAGCGATGCCAGCAATTATCTGCTAAATGCAGACGATCCTGCCCATATTGCGTTGCGCCCTTCGGCGACCAGCCTTGCGCAGGTGCCAGGTAAACATGAGCATCAGCTTATCGACGCGCAAAACGGTCAGCCGTTGCCGACGGTGGATGTCATTTTCCCGATTGTCCACGGTACGCTGGGCGAAGATGGTTCCTTGCAGGGAATGCTGCGGGTCGCCAATTTACCGTTTGTAGGTTCTGATGTTCTGGCTTCAGCAGCCTGTATGGATAAAGATGTCACCAAACGTCTGCTACGCGATGCCGGGCTGAACATTGCGCCATTTATTACCCTGACGCGCGCTAATCGTCACAACATCAGTTTTGCCGAAGTGGAGTCTAAACTGGGGTTACCACTGTTTGTAAAACCGGCTAATCAGGGCTCTTCTGTTGGTGTCAGCAAAGTAACCAGTGAAGAACAGTACGCAATTGCCGTCGATCTGGCGTTCGAGTTCGATCATAAAGTGATCGTTGAGCAAGGGATCAAAGGTCGTGAGATCGAATGCGCAGTTCTGGGCAACGACAATCCGCAAGCCAGCACCTGTGGCGAGATCGTACTCACCAGCGATTTCTATGCCTACGACACCAAGTACATTGACGAAGATGGCGCGAAAGTGGTAGTTCCGGCAGCCATTGCACCAGAGATCAACGATAAGATCCGGGCGATTGCCGTTCAGGCTTATCAGACGTTGGGATGCGCAGGCATGGCGCGTGTAGACGTGTTTTTAACCCCAGAGAACGAAGTGGTGATCAACGAGATCAACACACTGCCTGGCTTCACCAACATCAGTATGTATCCGAAGCTGTGGCAAGCCAGCGGTCTGGGTTACACCGATCTGATCACACGTTTGATTGAGCTGGCGCTGGAGCGTCACGCTGCGGATAACGCATTGAAAACCACAATGTAATATTTTAACGCCCGATAATATTCTTATTGGGCGTTTTCAGTTTCTTCATCGCGACGACGAATAATCAACCCCGCCAGCCAGAAACTAATCACCCACGTCACCAGACCGACGGCATAGGTCTGCCAACCTTTTGCTTCAAATCCCAGTACCCCCACCACGCCATTAAGAATGAATATAAGGCCAATGGCGAACGCATAGTAGTGCCAGTCACGGCGGATTTTTACAGGCAGATTCATGGCAGCTCCGTTAACGAAAAACAACATCCTTGCATATTCTGTAACAACCGTCTGTGGTGTAGACAACATTTTCGTAATTATTAATAAATTTAACTTAAGGTTGCCATTTTGTGACTCACAACGAAGATTCACGCTTCGGGAATATTCCCAACATCAATTTACCATGATTCTGATATTGACAATCTAAATGACCTGTCAGACTTGCCATAAGCCGCTGGTATCACACCAGAAGAGAAGCAGATGACTTCCGGAGGTTTTTATGGCTGATTTCACCCTGTCAAAATCGCTGTTTAGCGGAAAATATCGCAATGCCTCTTCAACGCCTGGCAACATTGCCTATGCGTTGTTTGTGCTGTTTTGCTTTTGGGCTGGGGCGCAATTGCTGAACCTGTTAGTGCATGCGCCCGGCGTCTATGAGCGTTTAATGCAGGTCCAGGAAACAGGTCGCCCACGGGTGGAAATTGGTTTAGGTGTCGGCACCATTTTCGGGCTGATCCCGTTTTTAGCAGGCTGCCTCATTTTTGCAGTGGTGGCGCTATGGCTGCACTGGCGACATCGCCGCCAGTAAAATTTACGTTGCCAGATGCGGCCTGAAACGCCTTATCTGGCCTGACATTCCTGTTTGATCACTGTTTCATACAATGCGCCCGCCGTTCGTCTACGCGCTTCGCAAACCAGGCCGTAGTCAGGTTGCGGGTGATTTTCGGGCTTTCCAGTTGAATGCCAGGCAACATTTCGCGGGGTAGTGATTTACCCGTTTTCGCTTCGGCAAGTTGATAAACTTTCTTGTACAGCGCCGTCTCCTCAAAAGAGAAGCTGTCACCTTTCTCTAACTGACGGCGAATTTCGCTGTCGCTCATCCCCAGTTTTCCCGCCAGTTTGCGCGTTGCCAGTTCGGTTTTCCCGGGTTCTTTACTGTCGTAACGAATTAAATCACCGTCCAGTGCCAGCTTCACGCCGCTGGCCTTACTGACTGCGTTCTGAAACGCGGCATTACGGCTGGCGTACCAGCCAGCGTTAAAATCAGCAAAGCGGTATATCGGTGCGCTATAGCTGGCGGGATAATTCAGTAAATGGTAAGTACCAAACCACAACCCGCCGCGGCGACTGAAGACTTCCTGACGAACTGTACCGTCCATTTTCCACGGATACCCTTTGGTATGCTGTTCGGCAAAAGCAATGCTGACCTGCATCGGCCCACCGGTGCGCACCGGATTAAGCGAACCAAACAGCGTCTGCCCCATTGGTACCATGCTGATCAGATCGTCAAAAATCGCGCTCAATTGCTTTTCTGTACGCACCGAATCTAACCGTTCGCTATAACTTTTGCCGTTTGGCGATTTGATTTTTAGCGCGGTATGAACCAGAAAAGCAGGAATGTGCATCCGTTCAGCACGACGGTCAATCTCTTGCCAGGCGATCTTGCTTAAGCCCGGAACGGCCGGATCTGCCTGATAATTTGACTCCTGCTGCGCCACCGCCAGCACCGAGTAGACGTTTTCCAGCGTCGGTGCCAGCCCCTGACTTTCAAAGGTGGTGGCGAGATCTTTCGCCCAGGCATCGCGGTCTTTCACGCTCGCAGGCATCTTCTGCCGCACGACGCTCGCTACATCTATCGCTTTTTCGCCCTTTTTCAACGGTTGCGGAGCCTGACTACTACACCCCGCTAAAACCAGAACCGCCAACAATGACAGCGAAGATAGATGATTGACGCGCGACATTACTTCTCCTTTTTAGCTCAAGGTATGGGTTACTTCCTGAATTTTGTCACCATCCAGCTCATGTTCAAAGCTGCGCAGACGTTTGTAGATAGACATCAACTCAACCAGTGTGGTCCATGAGTTAATCAGGTACTGGAAAGCACCGCGAACCTGACCAAAAACGTTGGTAATCTGCGTCATCAGGCCGAGCGTAATCGTACCGGCAACAATTGACGGAAACAGCAAGAACAAACCGAAAACGTTATCGACCTGCAAATAGAGAATGCGGGCGATGTTGAAATACATATAGTGAAAATAGAGGCGAAAATAGTTTTTCCGTACGGCGCTAAACAGCTCGCGTACCGTAGGCGGCGTCGCGCGCGTGGCATCGTCTTCACCATAAACCAGCTCTTTACGGTAGGCGGCCTCTACTCGCTGGTTTTTAAACTCCAGCCCCGGCAGTTTGATCCCTACCACTGCCAGCAATCCGGTCCCCATCAGCGACCAGACGATAGCGGCAATCACCAGACCATACGGAATGTGCCCGATAATCGGCAGCTCCGGCACATGCGCGGAGAGCGTTACCAGCACCGGCAGGAAGGCGATCAACGTCATGATGGCGTTGATAAAACTGACGCCCATATTCTCCAGCGTTGAAGCAAAACGCATGGTGTCTTCCTGCACACGCTGTGCGGCACCTTCGATATGACGCAGTTGTTGCCAGTTCGCCATGTAATATTCGTTCATCGCCGTACGCCAGCGGAACACGTAGTGACTGACAAAGAAGTTGTTCAGTACACTGATCACCACCGCGATCAGCGCAATCCCCAGAAAGACGCCCACTTCGCGGTAAAATTGTTCGATAGTGACTTTATGCGGCGAACTTAGCGCGGTTTGAATCAGATCATAGAACGGCGCATACCAGGCGTTGACGGCGACCCCGACTTCCACCAAAAACCAAGTGACGAAGATAATCAGCGCAGTACCGAGTATTGACCAGTATTGCCAACGGTGCGGGCTGTAGATAAACCAGAAAAATGCAAAAAGTCCTACGCAAACAATGTAGTAAGCGTAAAAAATCAGGAAATCCAACGACCAGAAACGCGCGGCGCTAATCGGGATCTGCCCGGAAGCGCCGGTGATACGTGCCACCCAGTCACCCCCACCGGCTTGCCAGAAGATAACGGCAATCAATGCCCAAACAAAGGCCGAGAGAAAAAACGTTCCCGGCTTTGGGAAAAAAGACTTAAACATATGCACTCCTGCTAACTTCTTATCGTTTTAACAACTGCTGTGTATTAACCGCATGACCGCTACAAAGCGTCAGCCAAATGAAACCGCCCATTGTGACCCATAGCAAGGCGCTTAGTTCGCCAGCCTGACCATAAGAATTGTTTCGACGGATTTCACAAACCAAAGATTGTTTACATAAGCGGATTAACACGCGCAGGATCACAAATGCAGGCATTGGTGAGCAGGAAAAAGATCGTGTTTACGCGCCGTTACGTTTTTAACACTATTATTGCACTAATTCGCCCTTTGCAATCCATCAATGAGTAGTATAAATACGCTCAGTTACCTTCATTCAATCTATGGACACCACCGTTGAAACGTAGTCTGCTTTTTTCTGCCGTGCTGTGTGCGGCGTCATTGACCTCCGTCCATGCGGCGCAGCCGATCACTGAACCGGAGTTTGCCTCTGATATTGTCGATCGTTATGCCGATCATATTTTTTACGGCAGCGGTGCCACGGGGATGGCGCTGGTTGTTATCGACGGTAACCAGCGCGTCTTTCGTAGTTATGGTGAAACGCGACCTGGTAATAACGTTCGCCCGCAGCTGGATTCGGTCGTGCGTATTGCTTCCCTCACCAAACTAATGACCAGTGAAATGCTGGTGAAATTGCTCGACCAGGGGACCGTAAAGTTAAACGATCCGCTAAGTAAATATGCTCCGCCAGGCGCACGCGTGCCGACCTACAATGGGACGCCCATTACCCTAGTGAATCTGGCAACCCATACCAGCGCCCTGCCCCGTGAACAGCCCGGTGGCGCGGCACATCGTCCGGTGTTTGTCTGGCCAACGCGCGAGCAACGCTGGAAATACCTTTCTACGGCGAAGCTGAAAGCCGCGCCAGGCAGTCAGGCGGCGTACTCTAACCTTGCGTTCGACCTGCTGGCAGATGCACTGGCGAATGCGTCCGGCAAGCCTTATACCCAGTTGTTTGAAGAGCAGATTACCCATCCATTGGGGATGAAAGACACCACCTACACCCCCTCACCGGATCAGTGCCGCCGTTTAATGGTTGCTGAGCGCGGTGCCAGTCCGTGCAATAACACGCTGGCGGCAATTGGCAGCGGCGGCGTCTATTCCACGCCTGGCGATATGATGCGCTGGATGCAGCAGTATTTGTCATCTGATTTTTATCAGCGCAGTAACCAGGCAGATCGCATGCAGACGTTGATTTATCAGCGCGCGCAGTTTACGAAAGTGATTGGCATGGATGTCCCCGGCAAAGCGGATGCGCTTGGTTTAGGCTGGGTATATATGGCCCCGAAAGAGGGTCGTCCGAGGATTATTCAGAAGACAGGCGGTGGTGGCGGTTTCATTACCTATATGGCGATGATCCCGCAGAAGAATATTGGCGCGTTTGTGGTGGTCACTCGTTCGCCGTTGACGCGCTTTAAAAATATGAGCGATGGCATCAATGATCTGGTGACCGAGCTAAGCGGGAATAAACCGTTGGTTATCCCCGCATCCTGATTAATACTCTGAAGGCAAACGGTTGATAGCGACCAGTTTGCCTTTATTCATTTCGATATAGCCGCCTTTACGCAAAGCAGCGAGAACTTCTGCGACGACAGAACGCGATATGCGTGTACGTTGATGGATATAATTCATCACACCAATACGTGATCGCAATTCTTCATTCCAGTCAATCATTGATAATAATGTTGCGCGGGTTTGTTTGGCTGGTAGATGATATCCCGTACAATTTCCTTCTGATATTAATTTGTATGGTATATCGTTTTTCATTAAACCATCAGCCAGCCCCATAATATAAGGAGCCTGGGTAATACCGATAAGTACGTTTTCTTCTCTACGCAGAGAGATAACTCCTTCTAAAATAACGAAAGTATCTTCGTTATTGACATCACTGGAAAATATAACTTGCTTTTCATTATTAAACTCGAAGCGCGTACCGTATCTGGACAAACATTTATCGAGCTTACCAAATTCCTGAAGAGGTTTAACTACAGATAACATTTGCGCGTCCTTTGCAGTAATGCCCGTCAAATCCTTGACGGGCATTATTTAGATTAAATTACCAGTATTTCTTCGGAGTGAAGAATATTACCAAGTATATTTAACACCCACGTTCGCGGACCAGTCTTGATCTACGTCACCACCACCGAGGTAGTTAGCATCGGTATAGGCGCTGAAGTTCTTGGTGAAGCTGAACTGAGTACCCAGACCAACACGTACCGCAGACCCTTCAGTACCGTTATCGATGGAATCACCGTTCACATCGTTATCGTTGTTAGAGTCGTCGTAGACGTAAGCCAGTTTGAAGTACGGAGTCAGAGCCTGATCTTCGCTGTAGGTGAAGGTATAACCTGCATCTACACCCAGTTCATAACGCATGCTGTCGTAAGGCTGACCGTCAACTTTCATGTCGTTGCTCAGCTGGTAGTCATCACCAGACTGGAACAGACCAGAAATGCTGCCGTAAGGAGTCACGTAACCAGCATCACCCAGTTTGAAGTCGTAACCGGTTTTCAAACCGAAGCCCCAAGCGTCGGAGTTGGTGCTACCGTCAACGTAAGTACCGTTGCTCATGGTTGCAGACAGGTCGTTGTTGAAGTGAGAGTAGCTCAAGCTATGAATCGCCACGGATAATCTAGACACTTCCGAGCCGTTGATAATACTGGTTTTCATATTCTGTCGGTGACATCTGT
>NZ_JBDYCV010000126.1:0-9678 GCF_040495915.1 Shigella sp. FJ200513
TCGGTGGAGCTGCATGACAAGGTCATCGGGCATTATCTGAACATAAAACACTATCAGTAAGTTGGAGTCATTACCTGCATAATGCGCCTGGGATTAATGGCGGGTGCTTTTAGGAATGAAAGAAAATGCAAGCAATAATATAATAATGGCCTAATTTCTTTGAACATCATTAAGCATATCATCATCGTCTATTTGCCAGAATCCGTCGACTTATAATCGCCAGAACGGCATATCAGGACGGTGCTGCGAACGCTGTGGCCCAAAACGTTCCAGTAAACTGTGTAGATGTTCGTAGATTTCCGAGCCATAATCGAAAAGGCGCGGATGTCTATTAAGGCATCCGGCTAATCTGTAAGCAATAACAACGGTTTATGCGGTGCGCGTTTTTCACCCTTGTGCCAGATTATTATATTGGCAATTGCCTGCTGTTCGAGCCCGCAAGTGAAGAGATATTACCTTGATCTCATTTGTTTTTTGTTGTCTACTCTGAGAACGAACAAGGACATCCCCCATGAATAAACTCCCCGCTCACCTTTCGCGCCAAAACTGCAAAATTGCTTCTACAAATCTGTCAGAAATAATCCCCCGACGGGCTGCCGTGCTGAAATGACTGCTTCGCAGTGCCGTCGTCCAGTTCTCCGGTGACCGGTACGCTGAACCGTAATATCCCGTGCTTAAATCGTCCGGGTCTTCATCAGGCGCGTTCGTCAGTCCTCTTTCACCTTGTTGCTGGAAGTCGACGAAAATAATATTGGCTAAAACATTATTTTGATAATTGCCATAAATAGCTTCATACGAATGCGGGAAATTTTCTTTCCAGTACCAGGTGGTATCGCCGCAAAACCACGGCGCGTCAGTAATATTATTAAGCTGAGAATGGTATTGTTTTAGATCCCTACGAAAGGCTTCAACCATATGATTAAAGTGTTGAGGGTGTGACGCGTAGTCACTGGTCATTAAGTCAAATTCGCCTTGCATCCAGCATACGCCGAGGAATTTGTTCTGCGGATTTTTTGCCAGTGCGGCTCGCGTTCTGCTGACTAAATCCTGGTACAGCGGAGTATCCGTTCCCCAACGACAAGCATCATGGCTGGCTCCGTGCCGTTCTGAATATGTCCCTTCGCTGCCCGCGGTAAAAGCCGATCCGCCACGGCAACACGGAACGATAAGAATCCCTGCATTATCAGGAATGAAGGGCAGTAATTTCCGTGCAATATGCAGTGCCTGGCCAACGGTGCCGTACTGTGTTTGATGATTCGTTGCCAGAGGATGGTGATAACCCTGCATATCCTGAACATCGTGTGGGCAGTGAGTCAGTGGAATAATGTCGTTAAAGTGACATGGCGGGCCTCCGGGATGCGTATGCGCAAATCTCGCTAATTGTTTAATTCTGGAATGAGGCGCATCTTCCCTGTCCGGTAATGGCAGTCCTTCGCCATACGCCATGGCATTAGACTGACCAGCAACGGTAAGAACATAGTAATAATCGGGTGATATTATTGCGTTCATATAATTTTCGCGTAATACAAATGACAAATTGATAGCAGGGCCCCTTTACCGGGGCCCTGAAGCGTTAGTTTTGTACTGTGACTTTATTATCCTTCACAGAAATTAAAACTGAATCCGTCACCGCTTTGCCGCCTGCAGTTTCACCGCCAATAATTAATAAACTATTATTCCAGGGCAATGATACTCCGTAGGCCCGACCTTGCGATAATTCACCCGATTTATCCCATTTCCCGTTATGCCAAAGATGAATATCAGTGCTATATGATTTTTTCAGGCCTTCATGCGCATAGTTCTTACCGTTCTGGTAATTTTCTCGTGAACCTTTGAATCCGGCCCCTCCAGCAAATATAAGAGAATCATTGCTTATCCCCGCAAAACCGCCAGCGACGCCATCTGGTGATGAGACGGGATCAAGCTTATTCCATTTTAAATTATTACCGGTGAAATCAAGTTCAAATACGGCATCCGTTCGCAATCCTGGTTTGGCTTCGCCATTAATAAGCCAGGTTTTATCACCTTTATTCACAACCGCCGCACCAGCCGTTCCGTACCAGGGCGATTCGCCAGCGTAACTCCATTGCTGTGTTGAGGGATCAAAAGACAACAGAAACTTATTGAAGAAATAATCTTCTGCTTTTTTGTCAAAATAGTGGGCGTTGATTTTATCTATAGCGGTTGAATCTTTTCCAGCCTCGTTGAGATCTTCAAAATAGCCATTGAAGATATTCTGGTTAACACCGCCAGTAACATAAGCCTTGCCGTTGTGTACAAAAGTCACATGACCCGCCATGCCCATCGGCGCGTGCGACATCAATTTAACCCAGCTATTGGTTTTGGGGTTGTATTTGTGTACGTCATTAAATACCTGAGTCAATCCCTCGCTGTTTTTGCCAATGCCGCCAAACACATACAGATTGCCATCAATAAATGCAGAGGTTGCTTGCTCTCTCGGTCCACCAGGGAATGCAGCTAACGCAGTCCATTTTTTATCTTTGGCCTGTGTATCTAGCTTGTACCATGCTGTACCTGCGCTACCTAAACCAATGTAGACAGTGTCGTTATCAATTGCTCCGGTACCACTTTTAAATGGCACAGGAGTTTCCGGTAATACAGACGCGTTTGCGGCAAATGAAGCCATCATGATAGCAAGCGCCATTATAGTTTTATTCATTGTGACTGTCTCCTGTCTACTACAGTTTAAATGACACACCAATGCGATAACTGTTTTCCGATAAATTATCTCTGCCGTTGTAAACACCCTGGCGGTCAAGGTAGTCATATTCTATGTATGGCGTAATATCGGGCGTCATATGGTATTGTAGAACAAAGGCATTTTCCGTCGCCCATTTCTTGTGGTTTGCATAGCGATAATCATTCTGTTTGCTGTATAGCGTCGTTTGCCATGCGAAGGTGAAATCACTATTAATATGGTAAGTGACATATCCATCCCAACGATGAACGTTATCACGAGACATATCACCGGATAAGTCTTGTTGTCGGTAAGCTTTCCAGTCGTAACGATAGCGAATGCCAAAATTAAGATCTTTTGTCGCGTCCCAGGACAGTTTTACGTAGGGTCCGTAGCGTGTGCCGTTGCTGCTAAAATGCGTTAACATTCCCGGGCGCACCGTCCATTGATCATCAAGTTTAATTGCGTAATTAACTTCAACCTGAACATCATTGAGTGCGGCATTTTCCTTTTTATTATCATGAATGGTATTCCAGGTATTACTTTCCATGCTTGCCCACCATCCATTTTGCCATCCCTCACTGACTTTGAGTCGAGTCTCATAGGCGTGGCTTCCACTACGATATCCACCACGTACGTCCAGTGTCGCAGCCTGAGAAATTAATGGGGACGAAAAGCACAGTAATAATACGCCAGAAAGTATTTTAGCCTTTTTCATAAATTTCACTCATTTGTAGGATACAGAAAGCAATACAAAGCCCGCATAAACAATTAGCATTTATGTTGTGTAATATTTTTTTGCCAGGCTTATAGTGTCTTTGGCAACGGGTAACTGTATTTTATATTTTTTGTATAAGGTCTCCTGTGAAAATTCTCTTTTAACATTATTTAAATAAACAGAGATCCAGATTAAATACCTGAGTATAAAATCTCTTCTGATTTTTAATTGATTTGAATATTCGTAAGTTATATCACTTACTCAACCCATTTTACCCAGAGTCATAAAATAGAGTGTCTGTTGATCTCATTTTCATATTCCTTTCAGACTGAAGTGCATTTTCATCACCCGATGTGAAAGAACTGAAGTGATGTTTGCCATAGATTACGAGATGCCCAGTCTCATTGACTATCGTGGTGCATCTTTATACCTGTTATACCAGATCAAAAATCACGCAATCCATACAACAAAACCAGATTTGCAATTCGCGTCACAAAATATGTCGATCTTTTTCTAAGAAGAAGATGCCATGTGAAGCCAGACGAACACTTGCGGTGGTCTTCAAAAACTAAAGATTTTCTTTTAACTATACGTTTTATAAATAATTTATTTAGAATCTAAACAAAGAAAGCTTTGCAAGCTAACTCAGTGAGAGTGGTGAAAATAAGGGTTTACTCGCCATCAGGCTGAGCATAATTCTCATCATGAAATATGTTTCTTGGTTTGTGGCTTGTAACTGGTCACTCCTGATGTCGATCTGGAGAGGCTTGTTGATGTTGGTGTTTTCAGGATGATGTTTCACTTAGTTTGTTTGCCGTATCGCCCGGCGAATAGCTGTGATTGAGGAAGGCTTAAGTCGTAGTGACCAAAGCTATATTTACCAACGGATGTAGATGAAAAAGCGTCGCCTGCGTTCCCCCATATCTCCAGGATAAAAAGGAATGTAACAATCTCATGGCCTAAGCTGACGAACCAGGCAGGAATAATCGCTAGGGATCTAAGAATTAGCATGATAATAGCCACTAAGAAATTACTGCGTTCCATGAAATAGCCATTTTGTGGCAAATGCAGTTAACTAATAATGTCATATTTGAGACGGCTAGTTTAACAAATATTAAATTTTGCTGAATTTTTTATGTTGATTTTACTTGTTACAGAACATATCACATGATATATAGATAAGATTAGTTGCATTAATGATGAGGGTTATTATTAGATTCGTATCAGATTGATAAATATATAAAGGTACATAGCATGCAAGAGCATGGCGTTTGTATGGCAAAGTTATTATAAGTAACTATCGCTACTCCATTTAAGTTCGCTCAGAAGAACTGGTCCACTTACGTAAGTTATTAAGCAAACGTTCGCTTTTATAAACATAATCAGGATAAAAATGTTGGATTATTGCTAACCCAGCACAGCTAGTGCGCGTCTGTAATTATAAGGGAAAACGATGAGGAATAAGGCTGATAACAAAAAAAGGAACTTCCTTACCCATAGTGAAATCGAGTCACTCCTTAAAGCAGCAAATACCGGGCCTCATGCAACACGTAATTATTGTCTGATTTTGCTTTGTTTTATTCATGGTTTCCGGGCGAGTGAAATTTGTCGATTGAGGATTTCGGATATTGATCTTAAAGCAAAGTGTATATATATCCATCGATTAAAAAAAGGCTTTTCAACAACGCACCCGCTATTGAACAAAGAAGTTCAGGCTTTAAAAAACTGGTTGAGTATCCGTACTTCTTATCCGCATGCTGAGAGCGAGTGGGTATTTTTATCACGTAAGGGGAATCCGCTTTCTCGGCAACAGTTTTACCATATTATCTCGACTTCTGGTGGTAATGCCGGGTTGTCACTGGAGATTCATCCGCACATGTTACGCTATTCGTGTGGTTTTGCTTTGGCGAATATGGGAATAGATACGCGACTTATCTAGGATTATCTTGGGCATCGCAATATTCGTCATACTGTCTGGTATACCGCCAGCAATGCAGGGCGTTTTTACGGCATCTGGGATAGAGCCAGAGGACGACAGCGTCATGCTGTTTTATAGAGATAGTTGAGATACCAGGGATGGTGTTAAAAACTACATTATTCTTACGATATATCAAAAATGATTAACCATTTATTAATTGATGTTATTGTAAGTGTGATTCTTAATTATCATAATAAACATTAAGTTAACCATACCCATACAAAATCTAATGATTTATGTTCTTCAAAATAAATAAACAAAATCATTCATAAGTTTACACATCACTTAAATTCTCCTGTTTCCACACTTTTTTCTTTATTTTTTAAGTAACTGGAAGTTAATCCTCTGTAATCTATTGTTATATTGAATCAAATCAATGAAAATAGATGTTGTCACATCAGTGATATTTTATTTTTGTATGATGTTTAATGTAATTGACTGATAGCCACATAACTTCGTGTGTGGTTATCTTTTTATCTATTGGGCTAATTTTGACCGATTGAGGTTTCCTATAGGTATTCATTCAAATATATCTCAGTTAGGAGTACTACTATTGTGAGTAAACGTCGTTATCTTACCGGTAAAGAAGTTCAGGCCATGATGCAGGCGGTTTGTTACGGGGCAACGGGAGCCAGAGATTATTGTCTTATTCTGTTGGCATATCGGCATGGGATGCGTATTAGTGAACTGCTTGATCTGCATTATCAGGACCTTGACCTTAATGAAGGTCGAATAAATATTCGCCGACTGAAGAACGGATTTTCTACCGTTCACCCGTTACGTTTTGATGAGCGTGAAGCCGTGGAACGCTGGACCCAGGAACGTGCTAACTGGAAAGGCGCTGACCGGACCGACGCTATATTTATTTCTCGCCGCGGGAGTCGGCTTTCTCGCCAGCAGGCCTATCGCATTATTCGCGATGCCGGTATTGAAGCTGGAACCGTAACGCAGACTCATCCTCATATGTTAAGGCATGCTTGCGGTTATGAACTGGCGGAGCGTGGTGCAGATACCCGTTTAATTCAGGATTATCTCGGGCATCGAAATATTCGCCATACTGTGCGTTATACCGCCAGTAATGCTGCTCGTTTTGCCGGATTATGGGAAAGAAATAATCTCATAAACGAAAAATTAAAAAGAGAAGAGGTTTGATTTAACTTATTGATAATAAAGTTAAAAAACAAATAAACACAAGACAATTGGGGCCAAACTGTCCATATCATAAATAAGTTACGTATTTTTTCTCAAGCATAAAAATATTAAAAAACGACAAAAAGCATCTAACTATTTGATATGTAAATTATTTCTCTTGTAAATTAATTTCACATCACCTCCGCTATATGTAAAGCTAACGTTTCTGTGGCTCGACGCATCTTCCTCATTCTTCTCTCCAAAAACCACCTCATGCAATATAAAAATCTATAAATAAAGATAATAATAGAATATTAAGCCAACAAATAAACTGAAAAAGTTTGTGCGCGATGCTTTCCTCTATGAGTCAAAATGGCCCCAAATGTTTCATCTTTTGGGGGAAAACTGTGCAGTGTTGGCAGTCAAACTCGTTGACAAAACAAAGTGTACAGAACGACTGCCCATGTCGATTTAGAAATAGTTTTTTTAAAGGAAAGCAGCATGAAAATTAAAACTCTGGCAATCGTTGTTCTGTCGGCTCTGTCCCTCAGTTCCGCAGCGGCTCTGGCCGATACTACGACGGTAAATGGTGGGACCATTCACTTTAAAGGGGAAGTTGTTAACGCCGCTTGCGCAGTTGATGCAGGCTCTGTTGATCAAACCGTTCAGTTGGGACAGGTTCGTACCGCTAGCCTGAAGCAGGCTGGAGCAACCAGCTCTGCCGTTGGTTTTAACATTCAGCTGAATGATTGCGATACCACTGTTGCCACAAAAGCCGCTGTTGCCTTCTTAGGTACGGCAATTGATGCTACGCGTACTGATGTACTGGCTCTGCAGAGTTCTGCTGCAGGTAGTGCAACAAACGTTGGCGTGCAGATCCTAGACAGAACAGGCAATGCTCTGACGCTGGACGGTGCGACATTTAGTGCACAAACAACCCTGAATAACGGTACCAACACCATTCCGTTCCAGGCGCGTTATTATGCAATCGGCGAGGCAACCCCGGGTGCAGCTAATGCGGATGCAACCTTCAAGGTTCAGTATCAATAACCTACCCAGGTTCAAGGACGTCATTACGGGCAGGGATGCCCACCCTTGTGCGATAAAAATAACGATGAAAAGGAAGAGATTATTTCTGTTAGCGTCGTTGCTGCCAATGTTTGCTCTGGCCGGAAATAAATGGAATACCACGCTGCCCGGCGGAAATATGCAATTTCAGGGCGTCATTATTGCGGAAACTTGCCGGATTGAAGCCGGTGATAAACAAATGACGGTCAATATGGGGCAAATCAGCAGTAACCGGTTTCATGCGGCAGGGGAAGATAGCGCACCGGTGCCTTTTGTTATTCATTTACGGGAATGTAGCACGGTGGTGAGTGAACGTGTGGGTGTGGCGTTTCACGGTGTCGCGGATGGTAAAAATCCGGATGTGCTCTCCGTGGGAGAGGGGCCAGGGATAGCCTCCAATATTGGTGTAGCGTTGTTTGATGATGAAGGAAACCTCGTACCGATTAATCGTCCTCCAGCAAACTGGAAACGGCTTTACTCAGGCTCTACTTCGCTACATTTCATCGCCAAATATCGTGCTACCGGGCGTCGGGTTACTGGCGGCATCGCCAATGCCCAGGCCTGGTTCTCTTTAACCTATCAGTAATTGTTCAGTAGATAATGTGATAACAGGAACAGGACAGTGAGTAATAAAAACGTCAATGTAAGGAAATCGCAGGAAATAACATTCTGCTTGCTGGCAGGTATCCTGATGTTCATGGCAATGATGGTTGCCGGACGCGCTGAAGCAGGAGTGGCCTTAGGTGCGACTCGCGTAATTTATCCGGCAGGGCAAAAACAAGTGCAACTTGCCGTGACAAATAATGATGAAAATAGTACCTATTTAATTCAATCATGGGTGGAAAATGCCGATGGTGTAAAGGATGGTCGTTTTATCGTGACGCCTCCTCTGTTTGCGATGAAGGGAAAAAAAGAGAATACCTTACGTATTCTTGATGCAACAAATAACCAATTGCCACAGGACCGGGAAAGTTTATTCTGGATGAACGTTAAAGCGATTCCGTCAATGGATAAATCAAAATTGACTGAGAATATGCTACAGCTCGCAATTATCAGCCGCATTAAACTGTACTATCGCCCGGCTAAATTAGCGTTGCCACCCGATCAGGCCGCAGAAAAATTAAGATTTCGTCGTAGCGCGAATTCTCTGACGCTGATTAACCCGACACCCTATTACCTGACGGTAACAGAGTTGAATGCCGGAACCCGGGTTCTTGAAAATGCATTGGTGCCTCCAATGGGCGAAAGCACGGTTAAATTGCCTTCTGATGCAGGAAGCAATATTACTTACCGAACAATAAATGATTATGGCGCACTTACCCCCAAAATGACGGGCGTAATGGAATAACGCAGGGGGAATTTTTCGCCTGAATAAAAAGAATTGACTGCCGGGTGATTTTAAACCGGAGGAATAATGTCATATCTGAATTTAAGACTTTACCAGCGAAACACACAATGCTTGCATATTCGTAAGCATCGTTTGGCTGGTTTTTTTGTCCGACTCGTTGTCGCCTGTGCTTTTGCCGCACAGGCACCTTTGTCATCTGCCGACCTCTATTTTAATCTGCGCTTTTTAGCGGATGATCCCCAGGCTGTGGCCGATTTATCGCGTTTTGAAAATGGGCAAGAATTACCGCCAGGGACGTATCGCGTCGATATCTATTTGAATAATGGTTATATGGCAACGCGTGATGTCACATTTAATACGGGCGACAGTGAACAAGGGATTGTTCCCTGCCTGACACGCGCGCAACTCGCCAGTATGGGGCTGAATACGGCTTCTGTCGCCGGTATGAATCTGCTGGCGGATGATGCCTGTGTGCCATTAACCACAATGGTCCAGGACGCTACTGCGCATCTGGATGTTGGTCAGCAGCGACTGAACCTGACGATCCCTCAGGCATTTATGAGTAATCGCGCGCGTGGTTATATTCCTCCTGAGTTATGGGATCCCGGTATTAATGCCGGATTGCTCAATTATAATTTCAGCGGAAATAGTGTACAGAATCGGGTAATGCTGCCAACTTACTGATTTAGTGTATGATGGTGATTTTAAGGTGCTTGCGTGGCTTCCATTTCCATCAG
>NZ_JBDYCV010000127.1:0-9649 GCF_040495915.1 Shigella sp. FJ200513
CACGGGAATATCTGCGGCAGCGGGCTTGTAATGGGTTAAGTGATAACAGATGTCTGGAAATATAGGGGCAAATCCAAGCGGCTTTTTCGCCGAGATATTTCCTTGTTAACTCTGGGGAAATGCCATCTGAGTTCACACAAATATACGGGTCGCAAACAACGCCGCACGTCGGAGATTGAAGTCCGCCAGCGTCATGTCCAGACGCCATTGATGAGAACATCATCCCCACACCTGACAATCCGATATAAATAATACGCATCATATTCATAGCACATCCTGATAATCCAACCGTACAACACTTATGCTCATTTCGTCATCAATCCGTAATCAAAACCGCTGACCTGGACGAGTTACGATGACCTGACAGAAGTATCAGACGTCTTCTGCGGTTTCTATGATAGAGCAATTCTGTGGCGGATATTAAGATAACGGGTATCTGTTCTTTAATGATGCTGCAAAAAATGGAAAGTTAAGAAAGCCTGGCGTGGTGAAAAAATACACTTGCCTCAATACTGGATATTTAAACAGGTCTGGAGATGCTGTCACGATTAGGGTGCGGAAAAAGGAAGCGTAAATAAGAAGAATCAAAAGTACGACGGCAATGGGTTGATTGACAAGGGTATTTTTTAAGCTATGAATCAGCGCCATTTATCACAGAATAGACTTTTACTCTGAATAAATGGGAGGGTGACTTGCCTCAATATAATCCAGACTATAACATGCCTTATAGTCTTCGGAACATCATCGCGCGCTGGCGATGATTAATAGCTAATTGAGTAAGGCCAGGATGTCAAACACTCCAATCGAGCTTAAAGGCAGTAGCTTCACTTTATCTGTGGTTCATCTGCATGAGGCAGAACCTAAGGTTATCCATCAGGCGCTGAAAGACAAAATCGCTCAGGCCCCCACATTTTTAAAACATGCCCCCGTTGTACTCAACGTCAGTGCACTGGAAGACCCGGTAAACTGGTCAGCGATGCATAAGGCGGTTTCGGCAACCGGTTTGCGGGTTATTGGCGTAAGTGGCTGCAAAGATGCGCAACTTAAAGCCGAAATTGAAAAAATGGGGCTGCCTATCCTGACGGAAGGAAAAGAAAAAGCGCCACGTCCAGCTCCCGCACCGCAGGCTCCAGCGCAAAATACAATGCCGGTCACAAAAACGCGTTTAATAGATACCCCGGTGCGTTCCGGTCAGCGTATTTATGCTCCACAATGTGATCTGATTGTTACAAGCCACGTTAGCGCTGGGGCCGAATTGATTGCCGATGGGAACATTCATGTCTATGGCATGATGCGCGGTCGTGCGCTGGCAGGGGCAAGTGGTGACCGGGAAACGCAAATATTTTGTACGAACCTGATGGCGGAATTGGTGTCCATCGCAGGTGAATACTGGCTGAGTGATCAAATCCCAGCAGAATTTTATGGCAAAGCGGCGCGACTGCAGTTAGTCGAAAACGCTTTGACCGTTCAACCGTTAAATTGATCCCTTTTTAACAAGGAATTTCTATGGCACGCATTATTGTTGTTACTTCGGGTAAAGGGGGTGTTGGTAAGACAACCTCCAGCGCGGCCATCGCCACTGGTTTGGCCCAGAAGGGAAAGAAAACTGTCGTGATAGATTTTGATATCGGCCTGCGTAATCTCGACCTGATTATGGGTTGCGAACGCCGGGTCGTTTACGATTTCGTCAACGTCATTCAGGGCGATGCAACGCTAAATCAGGCGTTAATTAAAGATAAGCGTACTGAAAATCTCTATATTCTTCCGGCATCGCAAACACGCGATAAAGATGCCCTCACCCGTGAAGGGGTCGCCAAAGTTCTTGATGATCTGAAAGCGATGGATTTTGAATTTATCGTTTGTGACTCCCCGGCAGGGATTGAAACCGGTGCGTTAATGGCACTCTATTTTGCAGACGAAGCCATTATTACCACCAACCCGGAAGTCTCCTCAGTACGCGACTCTGACCGTATTTTAGGCATTCTGGCGTCAAAATCACGCCGCGCAGAAAATGGCGAAGAGCCTATTAAAGAGCACCTGCTGTTAACGCGCTATAACCCAGGCCGCGTAAGCAGAGGTGACATGCTGAGCATGGAAGATGTGCTGGAGATCCTGCGCATCAAACTCGTCGGCGTGATCCCAGAGGATCAATCAGTATTGCGCGCCTCTAACCAGGGTGAACCGGTCATTCTCGACATTAACGCCGATGCGGGTAAAGCCTACGCAGATACCGTAGAACGTCTGTTGGGAGAAGAACGTCCTTTCCGCTTCATTGAAGAAGAGAAGAAAGGCTTCCTCAAACGCTTGTTCGGAGGATAAGTTATGGCATTACTCGATTTCTTTCTCTCGCGGAAGAAGAACACAGCCAACATTGCAAAAGAACGGCTGCAGATTATTGTTGCTGAACGCCGTCGCAGCGATGCAGAACCGCATTATCTGCCGCAGTTGCGTAAAGATATTCTTGAGGTCATTTGTAAATACGTACAAATTGATCCTGAGATGGTAACCGTACAGCTTGAGCAAAAAGATGGCGATATTTCTATTCTTGAGCTGAACGTGACCTTACCGGAAGCAGAAGAGCTGAAATAAGCCCGCTGTAAAAACGCATTTATCTTCAAGGCAGAGTCATTTCTGCCTTGAGTTTTTCATCCCTCTCATCCACGTTGTGGTAAAGCGGCGAGTATTCTTGCTGATACTCCTCATTGCTATTTCCACCTCCCCCTTTACACCTTAAGGCTGTTCCCACGCACAGAACAAAATGTTTATGCCTGGTTGAGTAAATAACCATGTTATTAGTGTGTATATACTGGGAGATGATAACCCCGCAATTTCATTATTCATTGTTCTCCCATAGGATGAGGTTTCCCGCCGTAACTGGCGGGCTTTTTTTGCCCCAGAATTTTCTCTTTCAACATCCTGTAAACGAAAACTGCGCCGAAGCGCAGTTTAATCGTTGATGGTCAGAACGACCAGTTCACACCAGCCACCGCGTTCCACGGGGACTCCACACCGGCACCATGGCTATACCCCACCCCGAAATGCCCGCTTAACGTACTGCTGAATGAGGCTTTAATACCTGCCTGGTATATTCCACGTCTGCCCGACAAATCATTGACAAAATTACCGTCACTATTCACTTTCACCCGATTATCATCGACAAATTCTTTGCGCACAGCCGCCTTCAGGCAGGGTTCAATTTCCATACCGTTCCCCAGACGCATGTTGTAACTCAGCGTTGCACCCAGTTCACGATATATACTGCGGGTATCGACTGATTTCGATTCCATGCCATTGGATAAATGATAGTAGCGTCTAAGTGACCTAAGCTCTGCTGCAACATCAGCCCGCAGGCACCAGACCAGGGGATTCATCCTGAAGAGACAGCGCAGGTGTATTGTGTTCACCGCTCACCAAAGACATCATGATGAAATGATGATATCCCGCATAAGAAAGAGGCATTTTTTACACGCAGTGCGCTGAAGTGTAGTTGGATAAAAAATCACTCTTTTCAGATAATACTGTCGTACGCTTATCTTTAGACAATGAGGCCGTCGGAAAAATAAAATGACTAATGTAATCGTTGCTGATGAATATCTTCTGCTCACATAAAAATCACACAATAATATTGATAAATCAGATTATCTTACCTTTACAACATTGCGTTAACAGTCAATGACACTTCTTGAATAAAAATATTGTCAATCAATGAGTTATTCCTCATTTAAGATTATTCTCATTCACGTAAAAAACATAATTCCTATCATCACAGCCACGCTCATTTTGAATTATCTGAATAATAGCGAGCGTTCTTTAGTTAAGCAGATCTTAATTGAAGACGAAATTATTGTGTGTGCAACTTACTTAATACCGGACATCTAAGTTGAAGAAAAAAATACTTGCCTTCGGGCTTATCTCAGCATTGTTCTGCTCCACGCCAGCGATAGCGGATATGAACCGCACCACGAAAGGTGCATTGCTAGGCGCAGGCGTTGGTTTACTTACTGGCAATGGTGTTAATGGCGTACTGAAAGGTGCAGCTGTTGGCGCTGGTGTTAGTGCAGTAACAGAAAAAGGCCGCGACGGTAAAAATGCGCGTAAAGGTGCAAAAGTGGGTGCCGCCGTTGGTGCTGTCACTGGCGTTCTGACCGGCAATGGCCTCGAAGGGGCGATTAAAGGTGCCGTGATTGGCGGTACGGGTGGTGCAATTCTGGGTAAAATGAAATAAGGAATGATGATGAAAAAATTTGCTTTACTGGCGGGCCTGTTTGTTTTCGCACCAATGACCTGGGCGCAGGACTACAATATTAAAAACGGTTTGCCGTCAGAAACCTATATTACTTGCGCAGAAGCCAACGAAATGGCAAAAACTGACAGCGCACAGGTTGCAGAAATTGTTGCGGTAATGGGTAATGCCAGCGTTGCCAGCCGTGATTTAAAAATTGAGCAATCTCCGGAACTGAGCGCCAAAGTGGTAGAAAAACTGAATCAGGTTTGCGCTAAAGACCCGCAAATGCTGTTGATCACGGCAATTGATGACACCATGCGTGCTATCGGCAAAAAATAATATTTCATATGTACCGCGTCGATGAATACGACGCGGTTTTTTAGCTAACGGCGGGATCAGAACTTATATTTCAGGCCCACCATCACTGCGGTGTCATTGTAGCCATTATCACCCAGCTGCACGCCCACATTCCCCCAGACGCTGGCCGCTGGATTCAGGTTGCCATTTACGCCAAGTTTAATTTCCCCCAAATTACTCACCCCATCTTGTTCGACTTTCACACCGTTCATTGAGACAGCAAAATCTTTACTGTTATGGATCCAGTTCATTTCAACAAAAGGTTCAAAGTCGTCACCGTGCGGACCGCTGTTTTTCTCCTGAGTACGAATAAAGGTGCGGAAGCCGAGTCGGGTCTGGATGTTGTTATTTGCGTCATTCTCAATACGTGAGCCATTGGCTTCCGTGTGCGCATTATGATCGACGCCCATCCAGATAGCCTGTGCCTGTGGCTGGAAGATCCACGTATATTTCGCCGCTTCCAGACCAAAGGATTTATTCAGGGCAAAACCGTAACCCGCTTCCAGCGAGACGGTTGCACCTTTCGCGCTATAGGATTCATAGGCTAATTCATCCCCTTTCACGGAGTTTTTAAACCAGCTATATTGCGCCCAGGAGTCAATGTATGCGCCTTTTTTACTGATGTCATCGGCAAACCAAGTGGCATACAGCCCTGCGCTATAGCCTCTGACACTCCCTTTCGAACGATAATCCGACACGCTGGAATGAGTTAAGTTGTAGTCGCGGGCATAACCAGCCATCACTCCCAAACGCCAACTGTCACTATCGGTAAAACCACCGGTTAACAGATCGCCCCCTAACTGCGAGACGTAGCGATGCGAGGTCGTTCTCAACTGTCCGTTGCTGTCACGCCAGGCATTATGCCCGCCAATTTGACGTAGCCAAAGTCGGCTTGAACGCTCCTGTTCAGTTACAGGATCGATGTAGCGCGTTTCACCCGCACGGTCGTTCAGACGCATAACAAAAAGAGTGTTAGCGGCTGCCAGGTTGGCGACGTAACTTCCAGCTTCGGGGCGCAGGACGGGGGTAGGCGCAACAGTAGGCGCTGAACTTCCTCCGGAGTTTGTTTCACCGCCGCTCGTTGCCTGGAAGTTAGTCAGATACCAGTTTTTATTGGTCGCTTCGGTATTACCTCGGGTTAATGAATATTCGTAGGCACCGGCGAAAATCCTCGAATCCTTAATAAATTCCCCATTTGATTCCCCCTCAACGCTGATAATCTCTATCCCATTTAACGTGTAAGCTCCGCTGCCTCCTGCATTGGTAACTTTAACTCGGGTTGTTCCAGAGGTATTTCCATTAATAACGACTTTATCCGTAGCTGAATTATCATCATCCAATTCAGTTCTGAGATGCAATACGCCATTATTACCAACGTAATTTTCAGTTATTGTTAATCTTGTTGGTTCGACATCCCGTCCATCTGCCCGGGAAATATAGACCGTACTATTATCAACCGTGAGGTTGCTCACCGTTGAGTCAGCTTTAATATCCCAGGTACTATTATCTGAAAGCGACAGATAGGTATGAGTGTTATCATCTGTTGAAATATTAGCTGAACCCGTTATTTTTGAATTAGTTGCATCGACGGTCAAATGACCTTTAATATTATTGATAAAAACATCTGCAGCCGATGATACCTCACTATCCGTAATGGTCACGTTACTCGTCTCATCTTTATGGTAGAGGATTTCATTTGCTGACCGTAGTGAGCTACCAGATAAAATATCTACCGTTGCTTCCTGACCATTTATGGAAGACTCCAGCACAATTCCAGACCCCTGATGCGCGACTGCAGATGTATTTTTCAGCGTCACCGTGCCGCCATTATAAATTTTAGCAATCGCGGCGTCAGGACCCGTTGTATAAATTTCTCCCTGGTTAAATGAAACTGTCCCCTGGCGGGCAGCGATGGCATGAGCATTGTCCCCATGCGTGGTGATATCAACATCGGTTAATGTAACGCTGGCATTGGTATAATCAAGCGTGTCACCAGCCTTGACGACAGTGCCATTAGCGTACGCGGCATAACTTTCTGTTCCGTGGGTTGTGATCTCCCCTTTTGCCATATCCAGTTTTGCTATGGCATTATTTTCATTACTTCCTGTATCGGCAGTACTTTCTTCATCAAGAGAAGATACACACGCACACGCGCTTCCGGGAGATGCACACGCAAGAACGCCGACTGCGTGATTACCCGCAGTAACAATAAATGTATCATCTCCGTCAGAAAAAGAGGGGGTAACCGAACCGTCAGAGTTGACTCTTATTATGGTGTCAGTATTCAGGTTTCCACTCGTTTGACTTAGCAAACCAATTGAGTAATCCCCCGTTGTGACAATCGTGTTTTTACCCTGCAAAATAACAGCACCGCCAAATTCACTTACGATTGCGCTAGCTGTTAATGCTGGGCTTAGAGGACTATTGTCAGAAGGATATAAACCGCCCGTTGTTACAATGACGCCATTGTTAATGGTTAACTTACTACCCTCTCCTGCAACGGATACCCGTAACTTCCATTACCCGTTGTTATAACTAGCGCATTATCAATATCTTTTACTTTTCCATCTTTTATTGCCACAGCATGTTTATATTCATCGTGCTGAATAAACTGTTCAGCATATGCATTACCCACCGCCAGAGCAATAAGTCCCAAACTAAACCCGGGGAGTTTTTTCAGTTTCATAGATTAACTATCCATTCATTGGATTAACAAACATTCCTGGTCAAATAACCTATGAGCTCAGATTACCAAAACGGAGGGTAAAGACAAAAACAAAAGCACAAAAAATTTAAATAGATAAACAGCGACAATATATAAATGATAAATAAGTCGGCATTATCATTTTTCACCTTATTTTCATGACATTGATCACTTTGGGGTGACTATTTTGTTTAACAAATAACTCTTCGACATCAAAATTATTAATAGTTGCCATGGTAATTATTTCGGTGATATATAAAAACAACTGTGATAACACCAAGGTTGACAACTATTTGCGCAATAATTCCTTTCCTTCAATGATCCAGGCGTTCACTGCCAGCAACCCATTCAGCCGCATACTGACAGTGAGAAACTGAAAGATTATTGCTGATCCCTGTGGCTAACGAGTCTTTCTCTTAAATCGATTAACCAGATTGATCGCCAGCCAAACAAGGGCATTAAGCAAATTTATCGTCACAAGCACTTCTCCCAGCCCGGTACTGGGTTTTGCAATAAGGATGACCAGGAGGGTGATCAGCATAAATGCAATGGAAAAGATGATATAGAGAGTGAAATAATCCAGATTATTACTATTATTCATGCTACTAATGGCAATCCTGTCAAAACTTTCAAACAATTATAGCAAACAAAATAATGAACAATAGTAACAAGAGGCAACGAGCTAATTAGCTGTCTATAATTACACCGCACTATGGCCTTACTGATCAATTTTCACTCAACCACAACCTTCACCTTCGGTTTAGAAAGGATAATTTTGACCAGGTCGATGTATGTAACAGGTTTATAGAAATAATAACCCTGCTGAAATGTGATATTATTTTGGTTCAGATAGCCAAGTTGTTCTTTCGTTTCGACACCTTCAGCGACGATACTGATCGAAAGTTTACGCGCCAGATCCAATACACAATCCAGAATTCGGGTTGATTCTGGGTCTGCGTTTACGCGGCCAACGAAACTGTGATCAATTTTGATATAATCAATATGCAGGTCATGAAGATAAGAAAGCCCTGAGTAGCCAGTACCGAAATCATCCAGCGCGATGACAAAACCATTTTCATGCAGAATGTTCAACCGCTGAACCAGACTTTCATCAACATTCAATGGCTCACGCTCGGTGACTTCCAGAACAAGGTTTAAATCGCGGCGGGTAAAACTGTCACGGAAATTTAAACACTCGTCGACAAACGTCGGCGAAATAATATGCGAAGCGCTAAAATTAATTCCAATATGAAAACCTTCCGGCAGTTTACTCGCGATAGCGTTCATCTGTCTGGCAACCTGATTCATCAGGCTTTGTGTAAGCGGAACGATTAATCCGGATTTTTCAGCAAGTGGAATAAATGCCGCGGGTGAAATATATCCACCGTGAGGTTGTTTCCAGCGGGCTAACACCTCAACTCCCCGCAATGTCCCTTCCCGACCATTTACCACAGGTTGGTAAAAAGGGACGATCTCCCCATTATTTATTGCCCGTCGCAGGATCTCTTCAGGCGTTGCGCTTTTATTGAAATATCTATCAAGCAGGAAGGCAGCGGCGCTGGCGATTAACAGAATAAATATTAAAATCCCAAAGCCTTTATCGATAAGTCTGTAGAAGCTAAAGAGTGGCGGCGGGTTAAAGATAATAGTGAAATGATATTTTGTGGAGTGAACCTTCTCGGTATAGGGATAATGTCCATTAAGCGTCATCACATCAGCCGTTGGTCCAATAATGTCATCCGCCACGCGTAATACATACCTTACCCCTTTCAAGGGTACATTAAGCGCCCCGCGAATATGTTGATCACTTATCGTAACCAAAATGCGCGTATCTGCAAATTGGCTCTGATAGAGCAGGATAGGTAATCTATTAACGGTGTCGATTGCCGGAGCCAACAGTAAATTACTGTCCGGGACAACAGGAATACGAGACAGCAGGACCCGATTCCCAGGCAGGGATGTACACCAGACTATTCCCTGTTTGAGAATGATGATTGTGCGCAGGTGAGGTTTCAGAGCTGCTTCAGTGCCAAGCTGATATTGCTCCTCGAGGTCGCATTCCTTCCCGGCAATGTTAACCGCTGTTTGAGTCGCCTGTGACGCTTCTTCAAGTATATGATTGATATTGTTGGCGGCATATCTTGCTCCCGCCAGGTACTCTGCTTTTGCGGAATACCAGAGCTGGATGTTCAAAATAGCGACACCGGTAATAAACAAGCATATCGCAACGAGGATGGGTATGAGTGTATTGCGCATTTGCTTGTCCCGGCCAAAGGGTTTAATACATGAAAATGGGTAATGCTGCCAACTTACTGATTTAGTGTATGATGGTGATTTTAAGGTGCTTGCGTGGCTTCCATTTC
>NZ_JBDYCV010000128.1:0-9596 GCF_040495915.1 Shigella sp. FJ200513
TGGAGCTGCATGACAAGGTCATCGGGCATTATCTGAACATAAAACACTATCAGTAAGTTGGAGTCATTACCAATTCACGAAATGAATAAGTCCTGCAATTTAATATATATCGCAGGACTTATTTTAATTAATTGCTCAAACGCTGCGGATGGGTATAAACCGTTGCCCGACCCGGTTTACAAAAACCTACCAGTGTCAGATTACAGCGCTCAGCCACTTCTACAGCAAGCGTGGTCGCGGCAGACACCGCAAACAAAATCTCTACGCCGCACATCGCCGACTTTTGCACCATTTCATAACTGGCACGACTGGAAACCAGTACCGCACCTTGCTGCCAGCTTTCCCCTTCTTGTGACCGGCGGCCTAACAGTTTGTCCAGCGCCACATGGCGACCCACGTCTTCATGCCCGCCGACCAGTTCGCCAGATGGCAACATCCAGGCAGCGGCGTGAGTACAACCAGTCAGTCGCCCCACTGGCTGAAAATCGTTGAGATGACGTAATGCATCATCCAGTTTGTTGAGATCAAACGTCTGGGTGAACGGTAGCGGCTGCACCGGTTTTCCGATGTCATTAAGTTGCTCCACGCCGCATACGCCACAGCCCGTACGTCCCGCCAGCGCCCGGCGGCGCTCCTTCAACCCCATAAAGCGGCGGCTGGAAAGCTCAATTTGTACTTCAAGACCATTACAGGAAGGAACGACATCCATGCCGAAGATATCGCGCGGACTTTCTATTATCCCCTCGGAAAGCGAAAAACCGAGCGCAAAGTACTCAAGGTCTTTGGGCGACGCCATCATCACCACATGCGAAATGCCGTTGTAGACCAGCGCAACGGGAACTTCTTCCGCGACCTCATCTAACCGTGGGTGTTGTAAATCATCACGCCGCCATAACTCAATTTGACGAACACCTGTGATATTTGTCACATTTTCGATTTCTTTTCGCTGTGTTTTTTTCACTTTCTCTTAACCAGATAAGAACATACACACCAACATTATGGTATTCTGTTACAAACCCTTCCTAGATGGAGGGAAATTGAGCCAATTCTGGACCTTTGCGGCCCCTTCCGCAAAGAAAAATAACTCCCACTCCCTGCACACGCAGCAAGCGAATGTAAATGGGACGTGACAATGTCGAAACAAGGAGCAATCCATGCAGGTCAGCAGAAGGCAGTTCTTTAAGATCTGCGCTGGCGGTATGGCAGGCACCACGGCAGCGGCACTGGGTTTTGCACCCAGCGTAGCACTCGCGGAAACCCGGCAGTATAAACTGCTGCGCACCCGCGAAACCCGTAATACCTGCACCTATTGTTCCGTAGGCTGTGGGCTGTTGATGTACAGCCTCGGTGACGGAGCAAAAAACGCCAAAGCATCTATCTTCCATATCGAAGGCGATCCGGATCACCCGGTCAACCGCGGTGCACTTTGTCCGAAAGGCGCTGGCCTGGTGGATTTCATCCACTCCGAAAGCCGTCTGAAGTTTCCGGAATACCGTGCGCCAGGTTCTGATAAATGGCAGCAAATCAGTTGGGAAGAGGCGTTTGATCGCATCGCCAAACTGATGAAAGAAGACCGCGATGCTAACTACATTGCGCAAAACGCCGAAGGCGTGACTGTTAACCGCTGGCTCTCCACCGGGATGCTGTGTGCTTCCGCGTCGAGTAACGAAACCGGCTATTTAACGCAAAAATTCTCCCGCGCGCTGGGTATGCTCGCGGTCGACAACCAGGCGCGTGTCTGACACGGACCAACGGTAGCAAGTCTTGCTCCAACATTTGGTCGCGGTGCGATGACCAACCACTGGGTCGACATCAAGAACGCCAACCTCGTCGTGGTGATGGGCGGTAACGCCGCTGAAGCTCACCCGGTCGGGTTCCGCTGGGCGATGGAAGCCAAAATTCACAACGGCGCGAAGCTGATTGTGATCGATCCTCGCTTTACGCGTACGGCGGCGGTAGCTGACTACTATGCCCCTATTCGTTCCGGTACTGACATTGCTTTCCTGTCAGGCGTATTGCTGTACCTGCTGAACAATGAAAAATTCAACCACGAATACACCGAAGCCTATACCAACGCCAGCCTGATCGTGCGTGAGGATTACGGCTTTGAAGATGGCCTGTTCACCGGCTACGACGCGGAAAAACGCAAGTACGATAAATCCTCCTGGACTTATGAACTGGACGAAAACGGCTTCGCCAAACGCGATACCACGCTGCAACATCCGCGCTGCGTGTGGAACTTGCTGAAACAGCACGTTTCCCGCTACACGCCAGATGTGGTTGAAAACATCTGTGGTACGCCAAAAGACGCGTTCCTGAAAGTCTGCGAATACATCGCAGAAACCAGTGCTCACGATAAAACTGCCTCGTTCCTGTATGCCCTCGGCTGGACGCAACACTCCGTTGGTGCGCAAAACATTCGTACGATGGCGATGATCCAGCTGCTGCTCGGCAATATGGGGATGGCCGGCGGCGGCGTTAACGCCCTGCGCGGTCACTCCAATATTCAGGGGCTGACGGACCTGGGGCTACTGTCGCAGAGTCTGCCAGGTTACATGACGCTGCCAAGCGAGAAGCAGACCGATATGCAAACCTACCTTACCGCCAACACGCCAAAACCGCTGCTGGAAGGCCAGGTAAACTACTGGGGCAACTACCCGAAATTCTTCGTCTCTATGATGAAGGCCTTCTTTGGTGATAAAGCGACGGCGGAAAATAGCTGGGGCTTTGACTGGTTGCCGAAGTGGGATAAAGGCTACGACGTCCTGCAATACTTCGAGATGATGAAAGAGGGCAAGGTCAATGGCTATATCTGCCAGGGCTTTAACCCTGTTGCCTCATTCCCGAACAAAAACAAAGTGATCGGTTGTCTGTCGAAACTGAAGTTCCTCGTCACCATCGACCCACTGAACACTGAAACCTCTAACTTCTGGCAGAACCACGGTGAGCTGAACGAAGTTGACTCGTCGAAGATCCAGACCGAAGTGTTCCGTCTGCCATCGACCTGCTTCGCAGAAGAGAACGGTTCAATCGTTAACTCAGGTCGCTGGTTGCAGTGGCACTGGAAAGGTGCGGACGCCCCGGGGATTGCGCTGACTGACGGTGAGATCCTCTCCGGTATCTTCCTGCGCTTGCGCAAGATGTATGCCGAACAGGGTGGCGCGAACCCGGATCAGGTGCTGAACATGACCTGGAACTACGCCATTCCGCATGAGCCGAAGTCGGAAGAAGTAGCGATGGAGAGCAACGGTAAGGCGCTGGCCGATATTACCGATCCGGCAACCGGTGCGGTTATCGTCAAGAAAGGCCAACAACTTAGCTCGTTCGCCCAATTGCGCGATGACGGTACAACCTCCTGTGGCTGCTGGATTTTCGCCGGTAGCTGGACGCCGGAAGGCAACCAGATGGCGCGTCGTGATAACGCCGATCCGTCTGGCCTCGGTAACACGCTGGGCTGGGCATGGGCATGGCCGCTTAACCGCCGCATTCTGTATAACCGCGCCTCCGCAGATCCGCAGGGTAACCCGTGGGATCCGAAGCGTCAGTTGCTGAAATGGGACGGCACTAAGTGGACCGGCTGGGATATTCCGGACTACAGCGCAGCGCCTCCGGGTAGCGGCGTCGGGCCGTTTATCATGCAGCAGGAAGGCATGGGGCGTCTGTTTGCCCTCGATAAGATGGCGGAAGGTCCGTTCCCGGAACACTACGAGCCGTTTGAAACGCCGCTGGGAACTAACCCGCTGCATCCAAACGTTATCTCGAACCCAGCTGCACGTATCTTTAAAGACGACGCCGAAGCATTGGGTAAAGCCGATAAGTTCCCGTATGTCGGAACCACCTATCGTCTGACCGAGCACTTCCACTACTGGACCAAACACGCGCTGTTGAACGCGATTTTGCAGCCAGAGCAGTTTGTGGAAATCGGGGAGTCGCTGGCGAATAAACTTGGCATTGCCCAGGGCGATACCGTGAAAGTCTCCTCCAACCGTGGCTATATCAAAGCCAAAGCGGTGGTGACCAAACGTATTCGCACGCTGAAAGCGAACGGCAAAGATATCGATACCATCGGTATTCCGATTCACTGGGGCTATGAAGGCGTAGCTAAAAAAGGCTTTATTGCCAATACTTTAACGCCATTCGTTGGTGATGCGAACACGCAGACGCCGGAGTTTAAGTCCTTCCTTGTGAATGTGGAAAAGGTGTAACGGAGACGACATATGGCTTATCAATCTCAAGATATCATTCGTCGTTCCGCGACTAACGGTCTGACCCCCGCGCCTCAGGCGCGGGACTTCCAGGAAGAAGTGGCGAAACTCATCGACGTTACCACCTGTATCGGCTGTAAAGCCTGTCAGGTGGCGTGTTCAGAGTGGAACGACATTCGCGATACCGTCGGCAATAACATTGGGGTGTACGACAACCCCAATGATTTAAGCGCCAAATCGTGGACGGTAATGCGCTTCTCGGAAGTGGAGCAGAACGACAAACTGGAATGGCTGATCCGCAAAGACGGCTGTATGCACTGTTCCGATCCAGGCTGCCTGAAAGCGTGCCCGGCGGAAGGTGCAATTATTCAGTATGCCAACGGTATCGTCGACTTCCAGTCCGAGCAGTGCATTGGCTGCGGTTATTGCATTGCGGGCTGTCCGTTCGACATTCCGCGCCTCAACCCGGAAGACAACCGCGTCTACAAATGTACGCTGTGCGTTGACCGCGTGGTGGTTGGGCAAGAACCAGCCTGCGTGAAGACCTGCCCAACGGGCGCGATTCACTTCGGCACGAAAGAGTCGATGAAAACGCTGGCGAGCGAGCGCGTTGCTGAGCTGAAAACCCGCGGTTACGACAATGCGGGTCTGTACGATCCGGCAGGCGTCGGTGGTACACACGTCATGTACGTGCTGCACCATGCTGACAAGCCAAATCTGTATCATGGCTTGCCGGAGAACCCGGAAATCAGCGAAACCGTGAAATTCTGGAAAGGCATCTGGAAACCGCTCGCGGCTGTTGGCTTTGCGGCTACCTTTGCGGCCAGTATCTTCCACTACGTGGGTGTCGGTCCGAACCGTGCGGATGAGGAAGAGAATAATCTGCACGAAGAGAAAGACGAGGAGCGCAAATGAAACGACGTGACACCATCGTGCGCTACACCGCGCCGGAACGTATCAACCACTGGATCACCGCCTTCTGCTTCATCCTGGCGGCGGTGAGCGGGCTGGGCTTTTTGTTCCCGTCCTTCAACTGGTTGATGCAAATCATGGGCACACCGCAGCTGGCGCGAATTCTGCACCCGTTTGTCGGCGTGGTTATGTTTGCCTCGTTCATCATCATGTTTTTCCGTTACTGGCATCAAAACCTAATCAATCGGGATGATATCTTTTGGGCGAAGAATATTCGTAAGATCGTCGTCAACGAGGAAGTAGGTGACACCGGGCGTTATAACTTCGGTCAGAAATGCGTTTTCTGGGCGGCGATTATTTTCCTGGTTCTGCTGCTGGTGAGCGGCGTGATTATCTGGCGTCCTTATTTTGCGCCTGCTTTCTCAATCCCGGTGATCCGATTCGCGTTAATGCTGCATTCATTTGCCGCAGTGGCGTTAATTGTGGTTATCATGGTGCATATCTACGCCGCCCTTTGGGTGAAAGGCACGATTACCGCCATGGTGGAAGGATGGGTTACCAGCGCCTGGGCGAAGAAACATCACCCGCGCTGGTACCGTGAGGTCCGCAAGACAACGGAAAAGAAAGCTGAATGAGTATTCGCATAATCCCGCAAGATGAGCTGGGTTCGAGCGAGAAACGTACGGCGGATATGATTCCGCCGTTATTGTTCCCTCGGCTCAAGAATTTATACAACCGCCGCGCCGAGCGTCTGCGCGAGCTGGCAGAAAATAATCCGCTGGGTGATTACCTGCGCTTTGCTGCGCTTATCGCCCACGCCCAGAAAGTGGTGCTGTACGACCATCCGCTGGAGATGGATCTGACCGCGCGCATTAAAGAAGCCAGCGCACAGGGCAAGCCCCCGCTGGATATTCACGTTCTGCCGCGTGATAAGCACTGGCAAAAGCTGCTGATGGCGCTAATTGCTGAGCTGAAACCTGAAATGAGCGGCCCGGCGCTGGCAGTGATTGAGAATCTGGAGAAGGCATCGACTCAGGAGCTGGAAGATATGGCCAGCGCGCTGTTTGCCTCTGATTTCTCGTCCGTCAGCAGCGATAAAGCGCCGTTTATCTGGGCTGCGCTGTCGCTCTACTGGGCGCAGATGGCCAATCTGATCCCCGGCAAAGCCCGCGCTGAATACGGCGAACAACGTCAATATTGCCCGGTATGTGGCTCTATGCCGGTGTCCAGCATGGTGCAAATTGGCACCACTCAGGGTCTGCGTTACCTGCACTGCAACCTGTGTGAAACCGAATGGCACGTAGTGCGCGTAAAATGCAGCAACTGCGAGCAGAGCGGCAAACTGCATTACTGGTCGCTGGATGACGAACAGGCCGCGATTAAAGCCGAAAGCTGCGATGACTGCGGCACTTACCTGAAGATTCTTTATCAGGAAAAAGAACCGAAAGTTGAAGCCGTGGCAGATGACCTCGCCTCTCTGGTACTGGACGCGCGAATGGAGCAAGAAGGCTACGCCCGTAGTTCCATTAACCCGTTCCTGTTTCCGGGTGAAGGAGAGTAATCTCTGACGTTTTCCGGGTGGCGCAGGTCGCCCGGATTACAGCTCATAGGGTGTGACGACACCATCTCTCGTATTCCGCGTTACCCATTCAAGATCATGCCGCAATTGTCTGTTTGCCTCGTTCTTCCCTCCAACACATCGATAAGGTTATGGGTATGTCACTGATGACAAGCGTATGATTGCCTGATGCGCTGCGCTTATCAGGCCTACCAATAAACTTCAATATATTGAATTTGCATGACTTTGTAGGCCGGATAAGGCGTTCACGCCGCATCCGGCATGAACAACGCGCACGTTGTCAGCAATCTGATTGACATCATTTTTTCCCATTACCATTCCTCGCGCAGCTTACGCTGATATTCGACACCATCTTCCTCACACCCTTGCCAGATGCCAGGAACACTGGTTCTTGCTGTTTGCGATTGATTTATCAGGTATTGATCTACCGCTTCCCTTAATAGGTCCGCACGAGGAAGATTACGCTGCACCTCGAGATCATCAAGTTGCTTAATCACCTCATTCGATAAATCGAGTAAAATTCTGCCCATATCTATACCTGCCAGAGAGTTCATAAATATCTCGCCAATATCATTTTTGAATCTATGGAGAGAAAAGTACCCTTGCCGAATCTTTAAAGAAAGCTCATTTACGCATCATTTTTTATTTTTGCGAGGCGTTTTCCAGATACGATGTAACAGTTGCAGTTATTATAAGTTCAAGTAAAACAGCCTTGTATTAATACCAGAATAAGGGCATCTGTTTTTTATATTCAAGAATGAAAAATTTTTTTCATTCCTTATGCTCCTTACACTGATCATCAACACCAACTACCTCCCCCTTTTGCCTGCCTCCCTTTGCTTTACGCACCGGAAATTGCTGCCGCTCCAGATATTGCTCAACCGCTTCGCGTAAAATTGCAGATCGTGAAACCTTACGCCAGCCCCGAAGCTTGTTCAGCCGTTTAATTGCCTCTTCTGATAAATGAAGAAAAACCGTATTCATCGCCATTACCACCACCTTACATATATTACTCATTAATGTATGTGCGAAAATTACGCCGGAAAAGCATTTAAAAAAATGCGGATTTTTGCATGTCATTTTGTTTTTGCGAGGCGTTTTCCAGAAATAATAAGAGCGTTGCAGTTGTTTCATTTATTACTCAAAAATGGTTTAGTTATCGCCCAGGATGAGTTATGGGTGCTATGAATATATTATATTCAGGGATATTTATTTACATAATCTGAATGGTGTAGCCGAAAAACGTCAGCATCCTAACAGCACCAGGATTTAAGGTGAAATTAATCTTTCATCACAGACCGGTCAGTACTGCCACCAACCGGTCTTTACTTGCTCATCGTTATAATTTTGTTGGTAACAGTTCGGGAAACAAGGAATTCCTTCCGGAACACCCCCGGCATCATCCGATAGCATTGACGTCAATCATCAGCGCGACGATGAGTTTTTTTAATCGCATCATAGGGTGGCGACGTTCAGCACGATTACGGGTCATAGCAAAACTCCTGAGCAGGCGGCCACTATGCCGCTTTCACTGGAGTTCTGAATACTGGTACTTTCTGTATGGCTTCGCCATGCCCCTCGCGGCTAAGTACCTGCACACATCTCTCTTTGTATGTCATTTTTGCAATGCATTGTCCGAATTCTGATAATCCTAATGAGTTTTACTCGTCAGACTCCCATCCCTACGGTATACGAGTTATATTCATGAATGAAATCGACATTTTTAAAAAACGAATCTTGTAAAACATCAGTGTTGATATTACCTTGCAATCCAACATTGAATTTGTTAGAGACATGAAGAACTCGAATATCAAAAAGGTCTTTTAACATCATTAATTCTTCGGGTGTTAATGAATCGCAACTAAAATATCCCTGTTGATCAAAAAGATTTTCTATTTCTCCACTATCGGCGAGGCGTTTTTCAAGGAGTGTTTGCAACATCGAGTTGCCAAGGACAATGGATATCGTGCGATCTTTCGCAGATTTACACCCCATCACAACGGCAACATTCGTATCCCCCTCAAGAGTTTCATTTATCGCCGTCGCTAAAATGGTGGTCAAACACGCAAACGGAACTGTATTTCTTTCGTGATTTAATTTATCTACCAGTTCATTCCATTTATCAAAAGCCGGGCTATATTTGTTGCGCACAGAAATATCCGACTGGTTAAACAATTCAGCCATGCGATTTTTTATCATCTCGATATCCGGCGAACCAGAAAGACTTTGCGCATAATACGGTCCTGATGATGTTGCATACATTAATGCCAAGCCCACACCTGTCGCCATGATGGGCGCAGCCACGGTTTTGGCAAGGGCGACGCTGCGATGGCTATGCGCTTCACAGGCTAAAGGAACATATTCCACTGACTGCGGTAATTCCTTACATGCCTCCCTCATCATTGCGGTATGCTTTACAAACAACGGTTTTTCACTGCCCAAAAAAACTTTCTGCTTAATTGCACTAAGAAAACGCAAATCAAAAATAATTGTTTTTGGTTTATTATTTTTTGGCACATTTCCTATTATCCCGCTAAGAACCTTCCTTGCTGCATGGAGATTTTTTTGCACAGCACATAACACAATTGATGAAGCCTTCTCCACTGCATTATTGATTTTAATTTTAAAATCCGCATGATATACGTTGACGGGCAATGCAAGTATATCTGGACCTACATCTTTTGCTGAGTATTTATTGGTGATCGACGGACGTGAACCCACGAGAAAACTTAGCTGCAAATTATGCTCTATATTATCAGCTGTTTTTGTGGTGTGGTTAAACATAGAGATGCCACCTTTCATTCTTTCACACATATCCTCAACTTTTTGGTAATGACTCCAACTTACTGATAGTGTTTTATGTTCAGATAATGCCCGATGACCTTGTCATGCAGCTCCAC
>NZ_JBDYCV010000129.1:0-9567 GCF_040495915.1 Shigella sp. FJ200513
GGTCTGACTCCAATTGAATATCGGAATCAGACCTATATGCCTCGTGTATAACTGTCCAACTTTTTGGGGTCAGTACACCCTGGGGCTGCCACTCCAAACCAGACAATTTGGATGGTAGTCCCTTCTTCGCATGGAGGTAATATAAACATGCTGACGAAATATGCCCTTGTGGCAGTCATAGTGCTGTGTTTGACGGTACTGGGATTTACGCTTCTGGCCGGAGACTCGCTGTGTGAGTTTACGGTGAAGGAACGTAATATTGAGTTCAGGGCTGTTCTCGCTTACGAACCGAAGAAGTAGCCGTTGTGCGGGGAGTAATCCCCGCATATCCGGTTGTCAGGTCAGGATGGTAAGGCACCTGCTTTACACTTTCGCCCGCGGTCAGTGATGGCTGCGGGCGATTTCGTTTTAAGAGCAATGATGAGTTTTGCCGACAGAAGTCCGAAACAGGACTCACTGTATAAATAAACAGCTATTTTGCTAAGGAAGGGTAAGATAACGGCGGGTGCCTGAAGCTTTCCGGTTTCAGGTTAACTCTGAGGTTTGGAAAGATGAAGCCCCAAGAGATATTTCTATCAATCCTGGGGCTGCCACTCCGAACCTCAACAACTCGGATGGTAGTCCCTTCTTCGCATGGAGGCAATATAAACATGCTGACGAAATATGCCCTTGTGGCAGTCATAGTGCTGTGTTTGACGGTGCTGGGATTTACGCTTCTGGTCGGAGACTCGCTGTGTGAGTTCACCGTAAAGGAACGTAATATTGAGTTTAAGGCTGTTCTTGCTTACGAACCGAAGAAGTAGCCGTTGTGCGGGGAGTAATCCCCGCATATCCGGTTGTCAGGTCAGAGTGGTAAGGCACCTGCTTTACACTTTCGCCCGCAGTCAGTGATGGCTGCGGGCGAATCGTACCAGATGTTGTCAATTAATCGTGTTGGCACAGAGTTATGACTATTTTTTCTTTTATCTGCCAGTGCACAGCAAACATCTCATTCTCACGATGAATGATGACCTGCTGTTTATTCCAGCTAATTATCTGATAGTCCAGAAAACCTGCATCAGTTTGGATCTCACTTGCCTTAAATGCGCTCTCTTTGGCGGAAAATGCAAGTGTCAGCGCCAGAGAAAAGGCTAAACCGCAGTCTGCGAGTCGCTCGTGTTCTGCTGGTGTAATAATGTTGTCTGTCAATTCGGTCGCTGTTTGCGCAGAAAAAATTTCTTCGATATCAACGCCAATCGGTTGACGGGAAACCACGGCCAATGCCGTAGCCCCGCAGTGGCTAATACTGCCGTATACCTCCGCAGGCCACACCGGTTGGCGTAGCTCGCCGATTGCGGGCACACATTTATAGCCATATTCCCGCAAGGCATAAACAGCAGCGATCCGTCCGGCTAAATGCTCTGTTTTACGTTTACGTCCAGCGTGTTGCAGTTGTGCGTAGTGCGGCAGCCAGAGTAAATCCTGCTCACAAAAATTCGCCGGATCGAACTCAACAAAATGCAGCGTATGTCCGGCAAAGGGGAGGGAGGTATGCGTAGTTTTCATATCGACCATATTCGAGACTGATGACAAACGCAAAACTGCCTGATGCGCTACGCTTATCAGGCCTACGTGATCCTGCAATATATTGAATTGGCAAGATCTTTGTAGGCCGGATAAGGCGTTCACGCCGCATCCGGCGTGAACGACGCGCACTTTGTCAACAATCTGACGTTAGCATCAGAAGTGAGTATTAATGCTCATATACCACGTACGTCCCGGCTCGTTATAGGTATACGCGCCGGCACCGGCGATATAGTTGGCTCCTGCCAGATCGCCCGTGGTCTGGGCATTACCTGCACGCCACAAACGTTTGTCGAACAGGTTGTCCACGCCGCCGGTCAGACTGACATTCTTCGTCACATCCCAGGTCGCGCTCAGACCCACAATGCTGTAAGGACTGATTTCTTTGGTTTCCGGGCCAACCGCTGGCTGACCTTTATAGTTGTACTTCTTCGGCTGCTGCTTGCCGTACCAGGTGAAGGTCGTTTGCATCGACAAATCTTCCCGTGCCTGCCAGCTCAGCGTTGAGTTCAACGTGTACTCCGGGATGATCGACAAACGGTCGCCCGTGGTTTTGTTTTCACTCTTCAGCATATAAGTGATGTTATTGGTCCACATCACCGTTTCGCTAACTGGTACGTTTAACGATCCTTCCAGACCTTCAACCACTGCTTTCGGCACGTTATCCCACTGATAGAGATCAGTGCCGACTGCGTTTTGCCCTACAGCCACATAGCCCGCTTCAATCTTATTGCGATAATCGTTACGGAACCAGGTGACGCCCGCCAGCCAGCCGTCGCGTTTGAACTCCAGACCAATCTCTTTGTTGATGCTGGTTTCTACTTTCAGGTCATCGTTACCTTGCAGATAGCAGCCGCCCGCGCTGGCATAGCAGCCCTGACCTTTACTGTAGAGAATGTAGTTCGGGTTAGTCTGGTATAGGCTCGGCGCTTTATAGGCGCGGGCAATGCCTATTTTCAGCGTGAAGTCATCGCCTAAACCTTGCGATATGTTCAGCGCCGGGCTCCAGTTATTGCCGACAATACTGTGATGATCGAAACGCAGCCCCGGCGTTACGATGGTGCTGTCAGTCAGCTCCATGTTGTTTTCGGCAAACAGCGAGAAAATTTCTGCTTTTGAATACGGGCTACGGTCGGTGGCACTCACGCCATCAATAGCGCCACCGGTATTCGTTCCGGTCAGTGCTTGGGTGTTGGAACTTAAGTCCTTCATCCGTTGCTGATTCCACTCCGTACCCAGCGTCAGCGTCTGGTTAACGAGGAAATCAATCGGCAGGTTAACTTCGCTGTGCAGCATCACGTCATCGAGATCGATATCGACGAAATCCTGTGTCGCTTTTTCGTTAAATTTCCCTTCGGTACCGCCCGCCAGACCTTCCGGAATACGCGAGTTACGGTGTGTTCATACTGCACCCAGTTGCTGGTGGTCACGCCGTTATCCCAGCCACCGTTCCAGGTCAGCGCGTAGTTCTGGCGATACAGGCGGTTGGTTTCATCGCCATATTTCGAGCGAGTGTAAGCGTCAGAGTTGGTGTTCTGGGTATCGCCCGCATACAGGTTACCCTGGCGGCTGTAACCCGCTTCCAGTTCCAGCGATTGCAATGGTGCGAAGTCCCAGCGCACCACGCCGTTAATATCTTTATTGATCACCCCTTCGCGCCCGGCTGGTAACGTCGTGGCATACGTTCCGGCACGCGCGGACTGATGGCCCTGGTTGATATCCCACGCGTCAGCCTGAGTTTTGTCGAGGTTGCCATACAAGCGGAAGCTGAATTCGTCGCCCAGCGGACCGGTCAGGCTAAAGTTAGTGCGTTTGGTGGCACCTTCCTCTTTATGTTCTGGCGCATTGAAATATGCGTCCCAGGAGCCGTGCCACTCGCCGCTGCCTTTTTTGGTAATGATGTTAACCACGCCGCCCGCCGCGCCGTTGCCATAACGCGCAGCTGCCGGACCACGCAGAACTTCAATACGTTCAATCATTTCAGGTGGCACCCAGGAGGTATCACCACGGGTATCGCGCTCGCCACGCCAGCCCTGACGCACCGAGTTACGGCTGCTTACCGGCTTGCCGTCAATCAAAATCAGCGTGTTTTCCGGACCCATACCGCGAATATCAATCTGTCGGTTATTCCCACGCTGACCACTGGTGGAGTTACCGGTCAGGTTAACGCCTGGCATGGTACGGATGATCTCCGACACATCGCGGGCAACCGGGTTTTTGCGGATTTCATCTGCGGTGATGGTCGAAACGCCAGGAGCCTGCAAGTTCTGCTCGGCGGCGGTAACGACAATGGTATCGTCATGTGAAACAGGTGTATCGGTCGGCTCTTGTGCCTGCGCTACCCCATAAATCCCCAGATTGACCAACAAGGCCAGGGAATGAATCTTCTTGTTCATTGTTTTATTCCTGCATTTTTGCCACGAATTGCAACTGTCGGGCATGGTCGTCATCAACACGACGCATCCCGTTACCGCGAAAACCTTTGATCCTGAAAGACACGCAGTGCAGTTGGTTAATTAATGTCCGCGCTTCCCACGGCGCGCCATTACGCTATTGCAAATGCAAATAGTTATTAATAACATTATCAATATATTTCTGCAATCAATGAAAAATTGCACAGTAAACATGGGGTTATGGTGTGACGGCGTTAAAAGTAGGAAGTGAGAGCTGGTGGCAGTCGAAACATGGCCCGGAATGGCAGCGTCTGAATGACGAAATGTTTGAGGTCACTTTCTGGTGGCGTGATCCCCAAGGTTCTGAAGAATACTCGACGATAAAGCGCGTATGGGTCTACATCACTGGTGTGACCGATCATCATCAGAACAGCCAGCCCCAGTCGATGCAGCGAATTGCAGGTACTGATGTCTGGCAGTGGACGACACAACTCAATGCCAACTGGCGCGGCAGCTACTGCTTTATTCCCACCGAACGCGATGACATTTTTTCTGCACCATCCCCCGATCGCCTCGAATTACGTGAAGGCTGGCGAAAACTATTACCCCAGGCAATAGCCGATCCGCTGAATCCACAAAGCTGGAAAGGCGGGCTAGGGCACGCTGTTTCTGCACTCGAAATGCCGCAAGCGCCTCTGCAACCGGGATGGGATTGTCCGCAAGCGCCAGAAATACCAGCCAAAGAAATTATCTGGAAAAGTGAACGGTTGAAAAATTCACGTCGTGTATGGATTTTTACCACCGGCGATGTAACAGCAGAAGAACGCCCGCTGGCAGTTTTGCTCGATGGCGAATTTTGGGCGCAAAGTATGCCCGTCTGGCCTGTGCTGACTTCGCTGACCCATCGTCAGCAACTTCCTCCCGCCGTGTATGTGTTGATCGACGCTATCGACACCACGCACCGCGCCCACGAACTGCCGTGTAATGCGGATTTCTGGCTGGCAGTACAGCAAGAGTTATTACCCCTGGTGAAAGTTATTGCCCCTTTTAGCGATCGCGCCGATCGCACCGTGGTCGCCGGGCAGAGTTTTGGTGGGCTGTCCGCGCTGTATGCCGGACTGCACTGGCCTGAACGCTTTGGCTGTGTATTAAGCCAGTCAGGATCGTACTGGTGGCCGCATCGGGGCGGGCAGCAAGAGGGCGTGTTACTTGAAAAGCTAAAAGCTGGTGAAGTTAGCGCCGAAGGTCTGCGCATTGTGCTGGAAGCGGGTATTCGCGAGCCGATGATCATGCGGGCCAATCAGGCGCTGTATGCGCAATTACACCCTATAAAAGAATCCATTTTCTGGCGTCAGGTTGACGGCGGACATGATGCGCTTTGTTGGCGCGGTGGCTTGATGCAGGGGTTAATCGACCTCTGGCAACCACTTTTCCATGACAGGAGTTGAATATGGCATTCAGTAATCCCTTCGATGATCCACAGGGAGCGTTTTACATTTTGCGCAATGCGCAGGGGCAATTCAGTCTGTGGCCGCAACAATGCGCCTTACCGGCAGGCTGGGACATTGTGTGTCAGCCGCAGTCACAAGAGTCCTGCCAGCAGTGGCTTGAAGCCCACTGGCGTACTCTGACACCGGCGAATTTCACCCAGTTGCAGGAGGCACAATGAGCCAGCATTTACCTTTGGTCGCCGCACAGCCCGGCATCTGGATGGCAGAAAAACTGTCGGATTTACCCTCCGCCTGGAGCGTGGCGCATTACGTTGAGTTAACCGGAGAGGTTGATGCGCCATTACTGGCCCGCGCGGTGGTTGCCGGATTAGCGCAAGCAGATACTTTGCGGATGCGTTTTACGGAAGATAACGGCGAAGTCTGGCAATGGGTCGATGATGCGCTGATATTCGAACTGCCAGAAATTATCGACCTGCGAACCAATATTGATCCGCACGGTACTGCGCAGGCATTAATGCTGGCGGATTTGCAACAAGATTTGCGCGTCGATAGCGGTAAACCACTGGTCTTTCATCAACTGATACAGGTGGCAGATAACCGCTGGTACTGGTATCAGCGTTATCACCATTTACTGGTCGATGGCTTCAGTTTTCCGGCCATTACCCGCCAGATCGCCAACATTTACTGCGCATTGCTGCGTGGCGAACCAACGCCTGCTTCGCCGTTTACGCCTTTCGCTGATGTAGTGGAAGAGTACCAGCAATACCGCGAAAGCGAAGCCTGGCAGCGTGATGCGGCATTCTGGGTGGAACAGCGTCGCCAACTGCCACCGCCCGCGTCACTTTCTCCGGCACCTTTAGCGGGGCGCAGCGCCTCGGCAGATATTTTGCGTCTGAAAATGGAATTTACCGACGGGGAATTCCGCCAGCTGGCTACGCAACTTTCAGGTGTGCAGCGTACCGATTTAGCCCTTGCGCTGACGGCTTTGTGGCTGGGGCGATTGTGCAATCGCATGGACTACGCCGCCGGATTTATCTTTATGCGTCGACTGGGCTCGGCGGCGCTGACGGCTACCGGACCCGTGCTCAACGTTTTGCCGCTGGGTATTCATATTGCGGCGCAAGAAACGCTGCCGGAACTGGCAACCCGACTGGCAACCCGACTGGCAGCACAACTGAAAAAAATGCGTCGTCATCAACGTTACGATGCCGAACAAATTGTCCGTGACAGCGGGCGAGCGGCAGGTGATGAACCGCTGTTTGGTCCGGTACTCAATATTAAGGTATTTGATTACCAACTGGATATTCCTGGTGTTCAGGCGCAAACCCATACCCTGGCAACCGGTCCGGTTAATGACCTTGAACTGGCCCTGTTCCCGGATGAACACGGTGATTTGAGTATTGAGATCCTCGCCAATAAACAGCGTTACGATGAGCCAACGTTAATCCAGCATGCTGAACGCCTGAAAATGCTGATTGCCCAGTTCGCCGCGGATCCGGCGCTGTTGTGCGGCGATGTCGATATTATGCTGCCAGGTGAGTATGCGCAGCTGGCGCAGATCAACGCCACTCAGGTTGAGATTCCAGAAACCACGCTGAGCGCGCTGGTGGCAGAACAAGCGGCAAAAACACCGGATGCTCCGGCGCTGGCAGATGCGCGTTACCTGTTCAGCTATCGGGAAATGCACGAGCAGGTGGTGGCGCTGGCGAATCTGCTGCGTGAGCGCGGCGTTAAACCAGGGGACAGCGTGGCGGTGGCACTACCGCGCTCGGTCTTTTTGACCCTGGCACTCCATGCAATAGTTGAAGCTGGCGCGGCCTGGCTACCGCTGGATACCGGCTATCCGGACGATCGCCTGAAAATGATGCTGGAAGATGCGCGTCCGTCGCTGTTAATTACCACCGACGATCAACTGCCGCGCTTTAGCGATGTTCCCAATTTAACCAACCTTTGCTATAACGCCCCGCTTACCCCCCAGGGCAGTGCGCCGCTGCAACTTTCACAACCGCACCACACGGCTTATATCATCTTTACCTCTGGCTCCACCGGCAGGCCGAAAGGGGTAATGGTCGGGCAGACGGCTATCGTCAACCGCCTGTTGTGGATTCAAAATCATTATCCGCTCACAGGCGAAGATGTCGTTGCCCAAAAAACGCCGTGCAGTTTTGATGTCTCGGTGTGGGAGTTTTTCTGGCCGTTTATTGCCGGGGCTAAACTGGTGATGGCTGAACCGGAAGCGCACCGCGACCCGCTCGCTATGCAGCAATTCTTTGCCGAATATGGCGTAACGACCACGCACTTTGTGCCGTCGATGCTGGCAGCATTTGTTGCCTCGCTGACTCCGCAAACCGCTCGCCAGAGTTGCGTGACGTTGAAACAGGTTTTCTGTAGTGGTGAGGCCTTACCGGCTGATTTATGCCGCGAATGGCAACAGTTAACCGGCGCGCCGTTGCATAACCTGTATGGCCCGACGGAAGCGGCGGTAGATGTCAGCTGGTATCCGGCTTTTGGCGAGGAACTGGCACAGGTGCGCGGCAGCAGTGTGCCGATTGGTTATCCGGTATGGAATACGGGTCTGCGTATTCTTGATGCGATGATGCATCCGGTGCCGCCGGGTGTGGCGGGTGATCTCTATCTCACCGGTATTCAACTGGCGCAGGGGTATCTTGGACGACCCGATCTGACCGCCAGCCGCTTTATTGCCGATCCTTTTGCTCCTGGTGAACGGATGTATCGTACCGGAGACGTTGCCCGCTGGCTGGATAACGGCGCGGTGGAGTACCTCGGGCGCAGTGACGATCAGCTAAAAATTCGCGGGCAGCGTATCGAACTGGGCGAAATCGATCGCGTGATGCAGGCGCTGCCGGATGTCAAACAAGCCGTTACCCACGCCTGTGTGATTAACCAGGCGGCAGCCACTGGTGGTGATGCGCGTCAGTTGGTGGGCTATCTGGTATCGCAATCGGGCCTGCCGTTGGATACCAGCGCATTGCAGGCGCAGCTTCGCGAAACATTGCCGCCGCATATGGTGCCAGTCGTTCTGCTGCAACTGCCGCAGTTGCCACTTAGCGCCAACGGCAAGCTGGATCGCAAAGCCTTACCGTTGCCTGAACTGAAGGCACAAGCGCCAGGGCGTGCGCCGAAAGCGGGCAGTGAAACGATTATCGCCGCGGCATTCGCGTCGTTGCTGGGTTGTGACGTGCAGGATGCCGATGCTGATTTCTTTGCGCTGGGCGGTCATTCGCTACTGGCAATGAAACTGGCAGCGCAGTTAAGTCGACAGTTTGCTCGTCAGGTGACGCCGGGGCAGGTGATGGTCGCGTCAACCGTCGCCAAACTGGCAACGATTATTGATGGTGAAGAGGACAGCTCCCGGCGCATGGGATTCGAAACCATTCTGCCGTTGCGTGAAGGTAATGGCCCGACGCTGTTTTGTTTCCATCCGGCGTCCGGTTTTGCCTGGCAGTTTAGCGTGCTCTCGCGTTATCTCGATCCACAATGGTCGATTATTGGCATTCAGTCGCCGCGCCCTCATGGACCCATGCAGACAGCGACAAACCTGGATGAAGTCTGCGAAGCGCATCTGGCAACGCTACTTGAGCAACAACCGCACGGCATTGCGGCGCGGCTGCGTGCCCGTGGCGAACAGGTGGCATTTCTTGGTTTGCTGGATACCTGGCCGCCAGAGACGCAAAACTGGCAGGAAAAAGAGGCTAATGGTCTGGACCCGGAAGTGCTGGCGGAGATTAACCGCGAACGCGAGGCCTTCCTGGCGGCACAGCAGGGAAGTACTTCAACGGAGTTGTTTACCACCATTGAAGGCAACTACGCTGATGCTGTGCGCCTGCTGACGACTGCTCATAGCGTACCGTTTGATGGTAAAGCGACGCTGTTTGTTGCTGAACGCACGCTTCAGGAAGGTATGAGCCCCGAACGCGCCTGGTCGCCGTGGATTGCGGAGCTGGATATCTATCGTCAGGATTGTGCGCATGTGGATATTATCTCTCCAGGGGCGTTTGTAAAAATTGGGCCGATTATTCGCGCAACGCTAAACAGGTAAATTAATATTATCTATAAACCCATAATTAGGTAATGCTGCCAACTTACTGATTTAGTGTATGATGGTGATTTTAAGGTGCTTGCGTGGCTTCCATTTCCAT
>NZ_JBDYCV010000130.1:0-9509 GCF_040495915.1 Shigella sp. FJ200513
ACTGACAGCTTCCAGTTGTTGTTGTTGAACATCATAGGTAATTCTCCTCTTGAGAGTTGAGACTATCGGTATCGCAGGCACAGTAAGGCCTACGGGTCTCCCCGCATCGGTCATCTCAAAAGGTGTTTAAATTAGGTATTGAGTAGGTGAGCTACTAACGGTTAAGCGGCAGTTTCATAGCGACCAGTTGGGCTATTAGCTCGTCTCGGGATTGGTGCTGGCGGGTCTCATCTTCCGGGTCTAGACCAAGCTCTCTGAGGAGGACTTCAGTCCGGTAGCCACGGTAACGGAGAGTCATGCGCCCCTCAGGTGTGCGCGGGTCAATCATCATCTTAGATTCCCTCCACCTTACCGGATTGTGCCAGCTTCAGGAGGTGCTCTTGCTTCTGCTGGTCGGTGCCAGTGAATGCAATAAGGATGCCTCGCATCTTGTCAACCATCTCAGGCTTACCGAAGACCTCCAGCCCCTTAGCGTTGAACCGGAAGTTATACCCACCTGCTGAGAACTTCTGGTCTGACGGCTTAATGATACGAAAGCAGTCGGAATACTTCGGATTTACAGACCACTCGTTACTGATTGGGTTCTTACGAAAGAGGCCACGATGCTGGAGAAGTGCGGTCATTAGCTTCTGAGCGGGCAGACCATAGGTTTTGCAGTAGTCGCCCCAAGTCACGCCTCGGCGGTTAGCGGACTGAATGGCTGCTCGCTTCTTCTGGTCTTCCAGTTGAAGGACTCGACGCTCTAACGTCTGAATATGGTCGTAACACTTGGCGCGGAGGTGAACGGAATAGCCAGCGACCAGAATGAAAGTATGCTTACGGTCGAGACGATACATTGTTCGGCTCTCACCTTTCGCGTCCTTGTATACTTCCTCGCCAACGAGCCCAAATTTGGACCCGTTAAGCTCGCTGCTCAAAGTTGAGCAGTGCTCAGTTTTGGCCCCGTTAAGCTCTTCGACCATATTACGAATATCTCGTAAAACGTGTTTATGTTCTTTTCCTGTCAGCTCAGCAATTTCAACTGAGGTCATGGACACAAGCTGGTCGAGGTTAATGATGCTGATTTCTTGTTGGGACATTTACGTGTACTCCTTTTGTTTGCACCCTGAAGTCGCACCCCACTGACCTACTCAAGCCCCCACGTAAAGGGAGACCAGCAGGCAACAGGACGCAAACAGAATGACTTGAGGTAATTGGGGTTAGTGGTCTGCGATGACCATAGAGATGAAGGTTCGACAGCATGTCCGAGCGTGTGTGGTGATAGACTTAAGTCACGAGACCAAAGAACACACAGGCTGACCAGAGGCTGTCTTGCCTTAGGCTGGTGGCTAGCTTGCTAGCGTGGACCACGGTTTCTCGCTTGCCGTCTCTCAGGAGGTCAGAGGCGAGATATGGTCCCTATAGTGATAGTTTAGTCAAACAGGAATGAACTTCGGAGAACTTGACGCGAAAGTGTTCAGTACTTCCAGTAAGACCCGAAGCATGGAGACCACATCATAGCGACCATAATTTTACTTCGGGTTGGCGGGAGTGGAGGCTGGACTTAAAGTTCTTCTTATTGGAATTGTGATAACACAATCCATAACAAGATAAACTCATGGTCTCCTCCAGCCTGCTGGTCAAGACTCAAAGCTCCAACCTCAGACACCACTGATCTAACCTCTTTGAGTTTCCGCCTGTCCACAAATGGATGGCAGACCTCAGTAATGGTGTCTTGGTTCTTCAGTTATCCGCGCAGCGATTATCACAGAGCCAACTTAAAGTCGGATGTGGTCTACTGCTCCCCGCCTGTCAAAAGGGAAGATAGCTTACGTTAAAAGGAATGGTCTCAGGCCAAGGTGATTTAACACTAGGCGTCTGCGGATGGTTTCCAATCGGTCCGCTACCGGAAGCCTGAGACTTAATGAATGTGTGTATGGGTCGTGACTGCTATTAAGGTGGGGACTTAGGGTCTCTCCCCTATAGTGATAGTTAAGGGTCCATTCCTCTATAGTGAGGTGTATTATCGCTCAAGCACTGGGCCACATTGACACACCACTGACGCCAAAAGCTAACATCAGACTTCTGCGCTCGGCTGCTGGAAGGTAACCTTCAGAAGGCCTGTAACCATTATCAGAAATCTCATGGTCAATATGCTTTGCCATTTCAATGTATTTTGCAAGGCGCTCAACAGTTAATCCCCGAAATTGTTCAGAGTTTACCGCCAGGACACTTTTGCAATATCGTCTTGGTTATCCAAATGATCCGCCGAGAAATTAAAGCTCGAAGTATACGAATCGCCGTGAGCAATAGCGTCTCTTACCTCAAGACACTCTTTGATAATTTGGTAAGGTTTTGTCCCCATATAATTGTTTATACCGCACAATTTTAACGTATTCTTGTGCATTGTCTTTCTGCACTCTTTCTGCGTCTTATCGTAGCCGGGGTCAACCTGTTTTCTATAGAAGATGAACATTGCCTCAATAGCAAAAGCAGTAAATATTATACCTGTGCGGCAATGATGCTCACGTTGCCAATCTTCCGAAGCCATTCCAGCCAGCCCCAAACAAGTTTCAGCAGTATTCATACATTCATATGAAGGCTTATTTTCTTTGCTAACTAAAAATTCTTTGACCATTACGTCCTCACATTCCGCTATCCCTATGCGATTACTTTCCGTCTATTTTTTTTACTGACAATGACTCCGCTAATTTTTCTTTCAGCGTTTCCACCTCGACCTCTTTCGCGTAACGGTCGTAAGTTATAGACCCTGAGCTATGACCCATAATCGCCTGAGCATACGCTAACTCGACCCCATGTTGTTTTAACTGGGTCGCAACTGTATGTCTAAACGAGTGAAAAGCTAAGCCGCTACGGTCAGCGAGGACTTTGGGCAGCAACGTTCGGTTAAACCACTTGCTAACCTGCTCACCGTAGCCGTTCTTCATTAGCTTGAGGCCATTGAACACCATAGCATTATCACCCTCAGTCTTTCTACGGTCTTCCACGAGTGACATAAAGTCAGCCAATACAAAACCATAAGCACCATCTACCAACGGGACACAGCGGTCACTGTGGGCGTTCTTGATACTCTTACCCGGCAGGCTGCTATCGTCTTCGTTGATATGGATAAAAACGGTCCCAGCCTCAGTGGTCCTGACATCTTTAACCTGAAGTTGGGCCACCTCGTTAAGTCTCGCACCTGTAATCGCAGCCAGAGCGGTGACGTAATAATGGTATGGCTTACCTGAGGTCTTCTGCGAGTACGCTTTAGCTGCGACCAGTAGTTGCCCTACCTGCTCAGGACTGAACGCATCACGAGCGTCGGAGGCTTTACGCTGAGGGACTTTCAGCTCAAGACCTTCGGTCAGGTTCTTAGCTATCAAGTCGTTGCGTACCGCCCACTTAAACACAGCAGCCATCTTGATAAGATATTTATTGTTAATGGTAACGACGTCCAGACAGTCAGTCTTAGACTCCCGGTTCAGCAAGTCAGACAGCGGCATAGACTTAAAGCGTTGCTTGCGGTTCTTCGGTAGCTGCTGGAGGACTTCACGAACTCTGAGCATATCTGCACGGGTCGCCTTGCCGACATCCTGAATATCCAGATAGTCGAATATCTCGATTAGCGTAGAGTGTGACGCTCGGTTTTCGCTTAGGGTCGCTGGCTTCCAGTTCTGGGCGTTCTCCTGCTCGTACTGCTCAATGAGAGACGCGAGGGTCAGTGCTTTAGGTTCAGGGACTTCAGGTTCCGCCAATACAGATAGGGAGACGGACGGTCTTAGACTGCCAGTCTCAGGCTCAAGGTAAGACAATAGGCCAGAGCTATCGCCATTGAGTCTATCCTGACAGGCCTTAAGCACACCGATAACGTCATTAATATAGCGATGCTGGTCTACAGTCAGACGCTCGGTCGCTACAGCTTCCCGAAGGTTGGACTTAATGTCATCGTACTGGTCAACGTAAAGCTGGTAGGACTCCGGGTCGTTCAGGTCATCACGGCTGACACTAAGTTCCCACTCGACAATGGTCTTCAGGTGCTCCCGTAGCTCCTCATAAGAGGCGTTAGGGTTGTCTGCATGGATTGCTTTAAGTGCTGACTTGATGTGCCGTGAGTGAGCCATAGCGGTACGTCTATCCTTGGTCCGTAAAGATACTGACGCTAGTTTATAACGGTTGTGAGAAGGAAGCGAAGCGGTCAGGCGACTAGTGGTCTTCATCCTAAGACGGATGTAAAAGACACCATTACGCTGATAAAGGTAGGTTCTTGACTTGAGCATGTACTGAGACCTTAGGTCTGCTCACTACTTCAACAAAGTTAGTCACAGTGTTGGTTACAGTGAGTAAAACTATCGGAAGGCGTTAAGCCGTATCCCTTAGGATTCAGTAAGTTAGTAGACTTTAAGAAGTGTCATGGAGCGGGCGAAGGGAATCGAACCCTCGTATAGAGCTTGGGAAGCTCTCGTTCTACCATTGAACTACGCCCGCTTCGAGATGCGTAAGGCATTATAAACCTTACGCTCTCCTTAGCAAGTGCCGCGCTGCTGACTGCTGATTAATTCGCCATCAGCATTTTGGCTTGCTGCCCTGCGGCGGCAAGTAACGTAGCGGATCAATTGCCGTTGCACGGTAACGAATCTGGAAATGCAGGCGAACAGATGCCGCATCCGTGCTCCCCATAGTGGCGATTTTTTGCCCAGCCTTCACGCTTTGCCCATTATTTACCAGCATCGTGTCATTATGGGCGTAAGCCGTAATGTAATCTTCACTGTGTTTAATCATGATGAGATTACCGTAGCCACGCAGCTGGTTGCCCACATACACCACCTTTCCTGCACCCGCGGCGTAAATAGGTGTACCCCGTGGAGCTGAGATATCAATCCCTTTATTGCCGCCATCTGCTGTCGAATACGGCATGATAACTTTCCCTGTCGTTGGCCATAACCAACAACGTTGCCCTACTGGCGGCCAGGAAGATTTCGGTACCGCTGATGACGGTGTAACCGATGCGGTTTTAGTCGTTGATTTGGCGGTTGATTTACGTGTACTACTGCTACTTTTCGCCCCACCCAGTTTTAGTTTCTGACCAACTTCAATGGTGTAAGGGGGGGAAATGCCGTTCAGTCGCGCCAGCTCTTTTACGCTGGTTCCCGTGGTGCGCGAAATACGATATAGCGTATCCCCCCGTTTCACGGTGTAAACGGAGCCGGAATACGTTCCTGTATCGGATGATTTGCTACCCGAACAGCCCGCCAATAGCAGTCCAACCGATAAAAACATCACGATACCCAGAGATTTTTTATTCAGGCGTCCCGCACTCAAAATCTTTCCTCGCTTAAAAAACAAGACGCCATATCATAGCAGCCAGCCTCTTGATACCCAATCTCTTGCTTCTGGAAAAACGTGGTAATAGAGAAAGAGGTTAATTTCATTTGGCAAAGGGAAGTATCATCAGCAAAATATTCGCTGTAGAGGTATCGAAGTTCCTGACTTTTTACCCTATTTCCCATCCTGATGCGTAATAATCCTGATTTATCACATTGATTTTATCGCCACTCATATTGATACGTATCACTGTCCCTATTCAGAGTCCTGTTTCGTATCATATCTGTGTTTTTTTAACGTCATCACACTTCCTTCCTCCCCTAACGCTTATCGTCGTTTCTGGCGTAAATCTTGCCTGCTTAGACTAAATCTTTGCCATAAGAACCAAATGTTCAAATCGAGGGGATTTCTATGGAAGCGCGGGAAGCAACCGCTACGGGTGAATCATGCATGCGCGTCGATGCCATTGCTAAGGTCACCGGGCGGGCACGATATACTGACGATTATGTTATGGCGGGCATGTGTTACGCGAAATATGTACGTAGCCCTATCGCACATGGTTATGCCGTAAGTATTAATGATGAACAAGCCAGAAGTTTACCGGGCGTACTGGCGATTTTTACTTGGGAAGATGTGCCTGATATTCCATTCGCTACAGCTGGGCATGCCTAGACACTTGACGAAAACAAGCGCGATACCGCCGATCGCGCACTGCTAACTCGCCATGTTCGTCATCATGGTGACGCCGTTGCCATCGTCGTGGCCCGCGATGAACTCACGGCAGAAAAAGCGGCGCAATTGGTCAGCATTGAGTGGCAAGAATTACCCGTTATCACCACGCCAGAAGCGGCGCTGACAGAAGACGCTGCACCAATCCATAACGGCGGCAATTTACTGAAACAAAGCACGATGTCGACGGGCAATGTCCAACAAACAATCGATGCCGCCGACTACCAGGTACAGGGGCACTATCAGACTCCCGTTATTCAACATTGTCACATGGAAAGCGTAACATCGCTGGCGTGGATGGAGGATGACTCGCGAATTACCATCGTTTCCAGCACCCAGATCCCGCACATTGTTCGCCGCGTGGTTGGTCAGGCGCTGGATATTCCCTGGTCATGCGTACGAGTCATCAAACCGTTTGTCGGTGGCGGTTTTGGTAATAAACAGGATGTACTGGAAGAGCCAATGGCGGCATTCCTGACCAGCAAGCTTGGCGGCATTCCGGTGAAAGTTTCCCTTAGCCGTGAAGAGTGTTTCCTCGCAACCCGTACCCGCCACGCTTTTACTATTGACGGGCAAATGGGCGTGAACCGCGACGGAACCTTGAAAGGTTATAGTCTGGATGTTCTGTCTAACACCGGCGCTTATGCATCTCACGGGCACTCCATCGCTTCTGCGGGGGGGAATAAAGTCGCTTACCTTTATCCTCGTTGTGCCTACGCTTACAGTTCAAAGACCTGCTATACCAACCTCCCCTCGGCTGGTGCGATGCGTGGTTATGGCGCGCCACAAGTCGTATTTGCCGTTGAGTCTATGCTTGATGACGCCGCGACAGCGTTAGGTATTGATCCTGTTGAAATTCGTTTACGCAACGCCGCCCGCGAAGGAGATGCTAATCCGCTCACGGGCAAACGTATTTGCAGCGCAGGGTTGCCGGAGTGTCTTGAAAAAGGCCGGAAAATCTTTGAATGGGAAAAACGCCGTGCAGAATGCCAGAACCAGCAAGGCAATTTGCGCCGCGGCGTTGGCGTCGCCTGTTTTAGCTACACCTCTAACACCTGGCCTGTCGGCGTAGAAATAGCAGGCGCGCGCCTTCTGATGAATCAGGATGGAACCATCAACGTGCAAAGCGGCGCGACGGAAATCGGTCAGGGTGCCGACACCGTCTTCTCGCAAATGGTGGCAGAAACCGTGGGGGTTCCGGTCAGCGACGTTCGCGTTATTTCAACACAAGATACCGACGTTACGCCGTTCGATCCCGGCGCATTTGCCTCACGCCAGAGCTATGTTGCCGCGCCTGCGCTGCGCAGTGCGGCACTATTATTAAAAGAGAAAATCATCGCTCACGCCGCAGTCATGCTACATCAGTCAGCGATGAATTTGACCCTGATAAAAGGCCATATCGTGCTGGTTGAACGACCGGAAGAGCCGTTAATGTCGTTAAAAGATTTGGCGATGGACGCTTTCTACCACCCTGAACGCGGCGGGCAGCTCTCTGCTGAAAGCTCCATCAAAACCACCACTAACCCACCGGCGTTTGGCTGTACCTTTGTTGATCTGACGGTCGATATTGCGCTGTGCAAAGTCACCATCAACCGCATCCTCAACGTTCATGATTCAGGGCATATTCTTAATCCACTGCTGGCAGAAGGTCAGGTACACGGCGGAATGGGAATGGGCATTGGCTGGGCGCTATTTGAAGAGATGATCATCGATGCTAAAAGCGGCGTGGTCCGTAACCCCAATCTGCTGGATTACAAAATGCCGACCATGCCGGATCTGCCACAACTGGAAAGCGCGTTCGTCGAAATCAATGAGCCGCAATCCGCATACGGACATAAGTCACTGGGTGAGCCACCCATAATTCCTGTTGCCGCTGCTATTCGTAACGCGGTGAAGATGGCTACCGGTGTTGCAATCAATACACTGCCGCTGACGCCAAAACGGTTATATGAAGAGTTCCATCTGGCAGGATTGATTTGAGGATAACATCATGTTTGATTTTGCTTCTTACCATCGCGCAGCAACCCTTGCCGATGCCATCAACCTGCTGGCTGACAACCCGCAGGCCAAACTGCTCGCCGGTGGCACTGACGTACTGATTCAGCTCCACCATCACAATGACCGTTATCGCCATATTGTTGATATTCATAATCTGGCGGAGCTGCGGGGAATTACGCTGGCGGAAGATGGCTCGCTACGTATCGGCTCTGCAACGACATTTACCCAGCTAATAGAAGATCCTATAACTCAACGTCATCTCCCGGCGTTATGTGCTGCGGCCACGTTCATTGCTGGACCGCAGATCCGTAACGTCGCTACCTACGGTGGAAATATTTGCAACGGTGCCACCAGCGCAGATTCTGCCACGCCAACGCTAATTTATGACGCGAAACTGGAGATCCACTCCCCGCGCGGTGTTCGTTTCGTCCCGATTAATGGCTTTCACACCGGGCCGGGCAAAGTGTCTCTTGAGCATGACGAAATCCTCGTCGCCTTTCATTTTCCGCCACAGCCGAAAGAACACGCGGGCAGCGCGCATTTTAAATATGCCATGCGCGACGCAATGGATATTTCAACGATTGGCTGCGCCGCACATTGCCGACTGGATAACGGCAATTTCAGCGAATTACGCCTGGCATTTGGTGTTGCCGCGCCAACGCCGATTCGCTGCCAACATGCCGAACAGACTGCACAAAATGCGCCATTAAACCTGCAAACGCTGGAAGCTATCAGCGAATCTGTCCTGCAAGATGTCGCCCCGCGTTCTTCATGGCGGGCCAGTAAAGAGTTTCGTCTGCATCTCATCCAGACGATGACCAAAAAAGTGATTAGCGAAGCCGTCGCCGCGGCGGGGGGAAAATTGCAATGAATCACAGCGAAACAATTACCACCGAATGCACCATTAACGGGATGCCTTTTCAGCTTCACGCCGCACCAGGCACGCCGCTCTCGGAATTACTCCGCGAACAAGGACTGCTAAGTGTCAAACAAGGGTGCTGCGTGGGTGAATGTGGTGCCTGTACGGTGTTGGTCGACGGCACAGCAATAGACAGTTGCTTATACCTTGCCGCCTGGGCTGAAGGAAAAGAGATCCGCACGCTGGAAGGTGAAGCGAAAGGCGGAAAACTTTCTCATGTTCAGCAGGCTTATGCGAAATCCGGCACAGTGCAGTGCGGGTTTTGTACGCCTGGCCTGATTATGGCTACCACGGCAATGCTGGCGAAACCACGCGAGAAGCCATTAACCATTACGGAAATTCGTCGCGGACTGGCGGGAAATCTTTGTCGCTGCACGGGGTATCAGATGATTGTAAATACAGTTCTGGATTGCGAGAAAACGAAGTAAAAGGATATCCGGCCTGAATTCAGGCCGGATTCACTGAGGTTATGTGTTTAACAACTCGGTAATGCTGCCAACTTACTGATTTAGTGTATGATGGTGATTTTAAGGTGCTTGCGTGGCTTCCATTTCCATCA
>NZ_JBDYCV010000131.1:0-9486 GCF_040495915.1 Shigella sp. FJ200513
TCGGTGGAGCTGCATGACAAGGTCATCGGGCATTATCTGAACATAAAACACTATCAGTAAGTTGGAGTCATTACCGCCGCAGAGATGTTTGTGTTTCTCGCCGTCGAGCTTTCGTTGCTGTTTATAGTGATTAGTGCCGGTGTCAGCCTGATAAGACAAAAGGTGCCAGACCATAAAATCCAGCAGATGATGGGGGCCAGAAAAGGGAGAGGCTATCTCCTGGCTGCTCTGTTGGGAGCCGTTACCCCGTTCTGTAGTTGCTCGACAATACCCATGTTACGTGGATTGTTGTCAGCGAAAGCCGGGTTTGGTCCGACTCTCACTTTTTTATTTGTTTCACCATTACTTAATCCCATTATCGTCGGACTAATGTGGATGACCTTTGGTTGGAAAGTCACCTTGTTGTACGCGATTATCGCAGCCGGCGTCTCCGTTCTTGCCAGTATTATCCTGGATTCTCTGGGGTTTGAACGTCATATCATTGCCAGTAAAAGCTCATCAGCAAATTGTTGTGCTCCAGCAAAAACTTCGCCGGGAACGACATATACGCCCATAAAAGTGAGTTGTTGTAGTCCAGCGGCTAAAGCCATTGAGAACCCCGTAGTTACCTGTTGCAGTACCAAAGCTGTAGTAAGTATTAATCCCATAAAACTAGCCACCAAAGATGCGTTGCAACAGTTTAAAGATGTACTGCCATATCTTTTGTTAGGAGTATTAATAGGATCTTTTATTTATGGCTTTATTCCCTCAGCGTGGATTGCCGCTCATGCAGGATCAGATAATCCCTTCGCCATCCCATTAAGCGCCGTTGTCGGTATTCCGCTGTATATCCGGGCTGAGGCGGTTATCCCTCTGGCATCTGTTCTGATGACAAAAGGAATGGGTCTGGGAGCATTAATGGCATTAATCATCGGCAGTGCCGGCGCAAGCCTGACGGAAGTGATATTACTTAAATCAATGTTCAGAATGCCGATGATAGCTGCATTCCTGACGGTTATATTAGGTATGGCTATCTTGATGGGCTATTTGACTCAATTGCTATTTTAAATAGATGCCAGCAGTAAACTATAAGATGCATAGTTAGTGCCATATCCTTCTAAGTAGAAAATCATAGACAGGATAATCCTTAAAAATCACAAATGATTTAACTAATGCATTGAGAATGATGACGGCTCGGTCAACAAGTCATCAACAGACAATAACCACGTAATCATGCTTCTCTGACATTTTATCGGAGAAGCAATGACTCTTTGTCTCAGTACCCTCCTCCTTTTTAAAAGGCAGATTTCAGTCGCTAATACAACACATTTTTAAATACACTTTAACCTGGTTCATTATTACACATCTAAAACATCACAAAAATATTACTTCACACACTATCGGAGAACATAATAACTTTTTAAAATGAGCGTTTTTTGATAGTTGTTAACGTTTTCCTTTACGATACTATCACTGCCCTTTTTTTATACACAAATATTACCGGGTGGAAATGAAAGGGAATTTAAAGGTAATTATATCAGGAAGATATAACGCATTATATTTATTGTGTGTAGAAGAAAATCCATTCCTGTTCTAATTATCCAATTTAAAAACATTAGCATAAAACAGATGATGAATAAGGAATGTTATGTCAATTGACTTTACCCCAGGTATAATAAATACATATCACGGCGATATTTATAACTGCACAACAAATACCGATAATGTTAAAACGCCAGACACACCGAAGTGGCCTTGTGATAATTGGGAAGAACAACAACCCATTAATTCCACATTCTCTGGAGAAGGATACAACCCTGAACAATTTGATTTAGCGCAACAACAACTCCAACAAATTAATGCATGCCACACGAACACCACATATACAAATGCAGACTACTCAAAAGTTGTGGTTCAACTTGTAAGTCTTATTAATAACATTGAAACGATAAGTTCGACACCACTTACGCAACAGACACAATCAATACTTAATCAGATTCATAACATTAGATACGAAAAGGATAAGGATTCTGTATGTCAAATCATTGTTGTCGTTAATCCAGAACCCAACAATCCAATCATAACTAAAATTCTCGTAGAAGAAGGAATACCCGAAAGATTCAGTGTCCAAACCGTTTCTTCCGATAATAAAAATTTTGCTGGGCAACGAGCTGACTTACCAACTGATATAAGAGACATTCAAAGCTTGTACTTAAAAATGGCGAAGCTGTATATTGAGCACAGTAAAAATGAAAATAGGATGGAAGCCCTTGCTGGATGCGACTTTATTGATTTCAACATGACAGGGCAAGATATGTCCAAGCTAGTCCTAACCTTATCAAAATTTTATTTTGAAGATCTACTTAATATAAATTTCACTGACGCAAATTTATTTAACACTATTTTTTCACACAAGGAAAATCCCATCCCCAAACTACATAAATATGAACAACATCTTGACAAACAAATCAATGGTTTGTTTTCTACATTGTTAACTATTAATGACAACTCTTTACGCGCGAAAGCGGAAATTGCTTCGAGAATAATTGATTTCTTAGAGGCAAAGGTAGTGAATCTTTCATTTGATGACATATTAAAATATAAGCAAGAGTTCAAAAAAATATGTTATAAACAACTTCAAGAGTTTACAACACCCTCTCTATACAATAAAATTCAAAAATGGGCAACAATGTCTAAAAATGAATTCATAGAATTTCATTACGAGACACTTCAACCCGAAAAGATTTCATACCCCTTTTATTTAAAGAGAGATCTGCCTAATGAAAAAGATATAAATTATGGGGTGGAAATAGAAATACCATCTGGCAAAAGAATTCGCTTATCAAATCATTATCAGAATATAATACCATAATATTGATTATTAGCACTTTATAATCATTGAATAAAAATAGATTTTATGTAATTTTAAAACAAAGGGTTATATTATTGGGCGATGGATACTCATACCACGCCCCAAAATAACGGAATTGAACTAAACAGAAGGGATATAAACATCAGACAGGTTTACGTTACTATCAGGCATATCACCTCAGAATCAGATGAAAACTATAAAGAAATATCTATTATGGTTTTAATATTTGTTGATAAGGATAGTAACATGAACATGACAAAAGGTGCACTCATCCTCAGCCTTTCATTTTTGCTTGCCGCATGTAGTTCAATTCCGCAAAATATCAAAGGCAATAACCAACCTGATATTCAAAAAAGTTTTGTTGCTGTTCATAACCAGCCGGGGTTATATGTTGGTCAACAAGCGCGCTTTGGTGGGAAGGTTATCAACGTTATCAATGGCAAAACGGATACGTTGTTAGAAATCGCTGTATTACCGTTGGATAGCTATGCGAAGCCTGATATTGAAGCCAACTATCAGGGCCGACTGCTCGCCAGACAAAGCGGCTTCCTTGATCCAGTGAACTATCGTAATCACTTTGTTACCATCCTCGGTACCATTCAGGGTGAACAACCAGGCTTTATCAATAAAGTCCCGTATAACTTCCTGGAAGTGAATATGCAGGGCATCCAGGTGTGGCATTTGAGAGAAGTGGTTAATACCACCTATAACCTGTGGGATTACGGCTATGGTGCATTCTGGCCGGAACCGGGCTGGGGTGCGCCTTACTACACCAATGCGGTGAGTCAGGTAACACCTGAGCTGGTCAAATAACACCACCGAAAGATGCAGATGCTTTCTCAGCATCTGCATCATGTATTACATAAAATTAATATACAGTAAGCTAACTATTATTATTATAAGCCCTGTCCTGTTAATTACCTTTGGCAAACTGATTATAAAGTTAATGTCCGCACCAGGAGTCGGTTATGTTTCTTATAATTACCAGGGATACGATGTTCTTCACCGCGATGAAAAACATTCTGAGTAAAGGTAATGTCGTTCATATACAGAACGAAGAAGAGATCGACGTAATGTTGCATCAGAATGCCTTCGTCATTATTGATACATTAATGAATAATGTATTTCATTCTAATTTTCTCACTCAAATTGAACGATTAAAACCTGTCCATGTCATTGTTTTCTCCCCCTTTAATATTAAACGCTGTCTGGGGAAAGTACCGGTGACCTTTGTTCCGCGGACTATCACTATCATTGATTTTGTCGCACTCATCAATGGCAGTTACTGCTCTGTGCCTGAAGCGAATGTGTCACTTTCGCGCAAGCAACATCAGGTTCTGAGCTGCATTGCGAATCAAATGACAACTGAAGATATTCTGGAGAAACTGAAAATATCGCTAAAAACGTTCTACTGCCATAAACACAATATCATGATGATCCTCAATCTTAAGCGGATCAATGAGCTGGTACGCCATCAGCATATTGATTATCTGGTGTGAATTTCAGGCTTACGGTGAGTCTGGCTACGCTGCCACACAGATTAGCTAATTGAAACGCCTTTCACCCCTGCCATACCTTTTAATAATCGCAACAGGTCTTCTATCAACGTTGTGGCATGAAGCTGGATATCAATGGCGACCACTTCATGATCTTCATTTTCCTGCAACGAAACTAAATCAGTTTTTATTTTTTGCTGCTTAAACCAGTCGAGCATTGATACCGTATTACCGTTCACTAATGTCAGCTGTAAATGGTAATTTTTGTTCATCAGGCGGAAGGTTAATTGATGGAAGACTTCCAGCACCAACAAGGTCATCACTGAACCATAAATACCCAGTTCGTACATACCGCTGCCAATAACCATACCTATGCGGCGGTCACCCAGATATCCGCTGCCGTCGTCAGACCTACAATATTTTGGTTACGAACGAGAATGTTACCTGCACCGATAAACCCGACGCCCGTCACCACCTGAGCAGCAATACGGCTGGGGTCGAGTCCGACGTGATCTAAAGACAGCACGTCAGCAAAACCATATTTCGAAACAATCATAAACAGGGCGCTTCCCATGCCAATTAATACATGTGTGCGTAACCCTGCTCCTTTGCCGCGCATTTGCCTTTCCATGCCAATAGCGCCACAGGCAATTGCCGCGAGTATAAGACGTATAATAAATTCTGCTGTCATATAAAAATGCAAAAAGGAGCAGCAAGATGGCTCAACTTGCTACTCCTTTTTACTTGTACCTCATTAATTCGGCAAGTCATTAGATGCTTGATTTTTGAAGGTATACAAATTTTTCTGCGGGTTTTTCTTACAGTATTCGATCACTTTAGGAATTTGAGTGAGATCGGTTTCATTTAAAGTAACGGTATCGCCACCTTTATATACTGTTTCTTCATGCAGCATCCACCATGCAACCGGGGTCATTGCTTTTGGATTCAGATCAATAAATTCCTGGCAGGTCATATCTTTAGCAGATTCATTGGCTGCCAACGCAGATTGTGCGTTCACCAGTGACAAAGCCGCTACAGCGCCCATAAAAATAAACGCTTTACGGAGAGATGAAATATTCATTTTGTAACCCATTCAATATAGAGATTATATATGAACAGGAGGAATAGCTGCTTTTAAAGAAGATATTCCGGCCTGTTCAATATGCAAGGAAGTACGATGTAACGCATTCCCGGAATTACATATCTTTCTTAATTTTGTCCCATTCGCCTTTAACTTTATCTTTAAAGTTGGCTTGTTTATCCTGAGTACAAGCCTGAACGATAGCTGGGGTTACGGTTGCAATACCCTGAACATCTAAAACCGCATCTTCTGGTTTATCTTTGTTGTTCAGCGCTTCAGCAAAACCAACTGCAGTTGGCTGGAAGGATTCGTCCACAGCCAGGAAATCTTCACAGGTCCATGAGTTGACCGGTTTTTTGTTATCAGCTGCTTTTTGCGCATCCGCTGCATTGCTCACAACTGGCAGAAGAAGCAGACCACCAAGAATAACGCCTAATACTTTTTTCATCGTAATATCCTCAACTATAAAGTGAAAGAGCCGTCACGAATCAATTTCGACACTGAGGTTATAACCTGGTTTTCTGTATATGTCATGTTGATGGAAAATATCAAAATCAGATATTTTTATTTCAATACAATGAGTTACAGATGCATCAGATACTGCAATTAGGAAATTTTTATTAAATCGACTGCATTCTTAGACGCGTTTTTGGCATAGATTGATAGCAGGGGATTTTCTTCTTAATTTTATAGGGTGGTTCTATGTTATATATAGATAAGGCAACAATTTTGAAGTTTGATCTGGAGATGCTGAAAAAGCATCGCAGAGCAATCCAGTTTATTGCCGTGCTGCTGTTTATCGTCGGGTTGCTGTGTATCAGTTTCCCGTTCGTCTCTGGCGATATTTTAAGCACAGTAGTGGGTGCATTATTAATCTGCTCGGGTATTGCGCTTATTGTCGGGTTATTCAGCAACCGCAGTCATAATTTCTGGCCGGTATTATCCGGTTTCCTCGTCGCAGTCGCCTATTTATTGATCGGCTATTTCTTCATCCGTGCACCGGAGCTGGGCATTTTTGCCATTGCGGCATTTATTGCCGGTTTGTTCTGTGTTGCAGGGGTTATTCGCCTGATGAGTTGGTATCGTCAGCGTTCAATGAAAGGCAGCTGGCTACAGCTCGTTATTGGTGTGCTGGATATCGTCATTGCCTGGATATTCCTTGGTGCAACGCCGATGGTGTCTGTAACGCTGGTTTCCACACTGGTGGGAATTGAACTGATATTTAGCGCCGCCAGCCTGTTCAGCTTCGCCAGTTTGTTCGTTAAGCAGCAATAATTACCCCGGTTGTCACCCGGATCATAGTCACTTGATGTGACTATGATCCGATTAATACTCTCTCCGCTACGCAGTGTTGTAGATCAATTGCGCACTATCATTGAAATAATTACCTGCTAGTGATTATTTCAACCTACTGAATTTCATCTAATTTTTTTCACTCCATGGCAAATTAGCCATTTCAAACATTATCATGGCTGATATTTTCCGTAGTCAGGTTTAATGTTTTAAAAGTGCTGTGGGAAAGTGAACAAAGAGTTCCGTAAGCGTTGATGCTATGGGCGGTTAAATAAGTAATCCGGGTTCATTTTTTTGCAACTGGCGTTGATTACATTGCATAAATATCCGTGTCTCCAGACGCTATATAAAAACCTGAAGACATGAATGCGTTATTTACTCAGGTAATTTCAATGCGTTAAAAGAAAGCTGGCAATCCAATTGCCAGCTTAAGTCGAAACAAGGAGACTCGATATTTAAATCGGATTACATTTTAACTTTAGTAATATTCTTCAGAGATCACAAACTGGTTATTGATAACTTATTCTTGGGCAGTAATCCGCAAACGTTAACTTTTTGTTTACTATTTACAAGCTGATAACAACCAGGAATCTTACTTAGGATCAATATATGGAGTGCGTGATGGATAAATCTGAAGTATTGATTAGTGTTAATAGACGTATTAGTTCACGAAGGGCAAAGTTCTTATAGGCGTTTACTATATTGAACAACGATTCGGACAAGGATGTAAATAATGAAAAGGATGACATGTTCGAAACGATAACGGCTAAGGAGCAAGTTATGATTTTTCTCATGACGAAAGATTCTTTTCTTTTACAGGGCTTTTGGCAGTTGAAAGATAATCACGAAATGATAAAAATCAATTCCCTGTCAGAGATCAAAAAAGTAGGCAATAAACCCTTCAAGGTTATCATTGATACCTATCACAATCATATCCTTGATGAAGAAGCGATTAAATTTCTGGAGAAATTAGATGCCGAGAGAATTATTGTTTTGGCACCTTATCACATCAGTAAACTAAAAGCTAAAGCGCCTATTTATTTTGTTAGCCGCAAAGAAAGTATCAAAAATCTTCTTGAGATTACTTATGGTAAACACTTGCCCCATAAGAATTCACAATTATGTTTTTCACATAATCAGTTCAAAATTATGCAACTGATTCTGAAAAATAAAAATGAAAGCAATATCACGTCGACGCTCAATATTTCGCAACAAACATTAAAGATTCAGAAATTCAACATTATGTACAAGCTGAAACTAAGACGTATGAGCGACATCGTCACCCTGGGTATCACATCTTATTTTTAGTCAGGACATAAGCAACTGAAATTGATGGCTGGCATGACGAGGGATGCAGATGCTGATTTCATTACCCCCGGTGATTACTAAAGGAGAGGCTAAAACGACTTGATTCCCCTGGTATGTGTATCCACCAGTAGAACCCTTCGTTGCCCGAATGCTGGCAGGAACTGTTGGCAGAACGGCAACATTTTTTTTGTCGTTGACCTCACCATGTCGATCACTGTGCCTGTATCCCACCTTACTGGCTGACAACCCCACTATGCCGCTGGTCTGTAAATCCCTCATATCTCTCCTCGCGCGCAATTTAAAGAACCGTTATTTCTCAAGAATTTTCAGGGACTAAAATGAACAGAAGAAGAAAGCTGTTAATACCGTTGTTATTCTGCGGCGCGATGCTCACCGCCTGCGATGACAAATCGGCGGAAAACGCCGCCGCCATGACGCCTGAGGTCGGTGTCGTCACACTCTCCCCTGGTTCGGTCAATGTGTTGAGCGAATTGCCCGGTAGAACCGTTCCTTATGAAGTTGCCGAGATACGTCCCCAGGTGGGCGGTATTATCATTAAACGCAACTTTATCGAAGGCGATAAAGTGAACCAGGGCGATTCGCTGTATCAGATTGATCCTGCACCTTTACAGGCCGAGCTAAACTCCGCCAAAGGCTCGCTGGCGAAAGCGCTCTCTACCGCCAGCAATGCCCGCATCACCTTTAACCGCCAGGCATCGTTGCTGAAGACCAACTACGTTAGCCGTCAGGATTACGACACCGCGCGCACCCAGCTGAATGAAGCAGAAGCCAATGTCACCGTCGCCAAAGCGGCTGTTGAACAGGCGACGATCAATCTGCAATACGCGAATGTCACCTCGCCGATTACGGGCGTCAGCGGGAAATCGTCGGTGACCGTCGGCGCACTCGTTACCGCTAATCAGGCAGATTCGCTGGTTACCGTACAACGTCTGGACCCGATTTATGTCGATCTCACGCAGTCGGTGCAAGATTTCTTACGCATGAAAGAAGAGGTCGCCAGTGGGCAAATCAAACAGGTTCAGGGCAGTACGCCAGTACAGCTCAATCTGGAAAATGGTAAACGTTACAGCCAGACCGGCACGCTGAAATTCTCCGACCCGACGGTTGATGAAACCACGGGCTCCGTGACGTTACGGGCGATTTTCCCCAACCCAAATGGTGACTTGCTGCCTGGCATGTATGTCACGGCATTAGTGGATGAAGGTAGCCGCCAGAATGTATTTATGACTAGGTAATTTATTCAAGATAACCGGGAATGGGTAAAAAAAGACGGGATTTGATGGGATTCAATAAGTTATGCGCCGATTGCATTCAAGATAAAACGAGTTAAAAATGCTCAATGCTTCGATATCGATAAAACGGTAATGACTCCAACTTACTGATAGTGTTTTATGTTCAGATAATGCCCGATGACCTTGTCATGCAGCTCCACCGAT
>NZ_JBDYCV010000132.1:0-9456 GCF_040495915.1 Shigella sp. FJ200513
CGGTGGAGCTGCATGACAAGGTCATCGGGCATTATCTGAACATAAAACACTATCAGTAAGTTGGAGTCATTACCCCCTAACTAAGCAACAATAAGGAATACACTATGACTGTTCAAACAAGTAAAAACCCGCAGGTCGATATTGCTGAAGATAATGCGTTCTTCCCTTCAGAATATTCGCTTAGCCAATATACGAGTCCCGTCTCTGATCTTGATGGCGTGGACTATCCAAAACCGTATCGCGGTAAACATAAAATTCTGGTGATCGCCGCGGACGAACGTTATTTGCCGACCGATAACGGAAAACTGTTCTCGACCGGTAACCATCCGATTGAAACGTTGCTGCCGTTGTATCATCTCCATGCTGCAGGTTTCGAATTCGAAGTGGCGACCATTTCCGGTCTGATGACCAAGTTTGAATACTGGGCTATGCCGCACAAAGATGAAAAAGTAATGCCATTCTTTGAACAGCATAAATCGTTATTCCGTAATCCGAAGAAACTCGCGGATGTTGTCGCCAGCCTCAACGCTGATAGCGAATATGCAGCAATCTTTGTTCCTGGTGGGCATGGCGCACTTATTGGTTTACCAGAAAGCCAGGACGTGGCTGCCGCTTTACAGTGGGCAATCAAAAATGACCGTTTTGTTATCTCCCTTTGCCACGGTCCGGCGGCTTTTCTGGCACTTCGCCACAGCGATAACCCACTGAATGGTTATTCTATTTGCGCATTCCCAGACGCCGCAGACAAACAAACGCCAGATATTGGCTATATGCCGGGTCATCTCACCTGGTACTTCGGCGAAGAGTTGAAGAAAATGGGCATGAACATCATTAATGACGACATCACCGGGCGAGTACATAAGGACCGTAAACGTCTCACCGGCGACAGTCCTTTTGCAGCGAATGCGTTGGGTAAACTGGCGGCGCAGGAAATGCTGGCAGCTTACGCGAGTTAATCCCTGTTACATTGTGATGTAAGCGCATAATCAATCGCAGCCACGTTAATACTCACGACGTGGCTGCGTTTTTTCACGGTTAACTTATGGCGTACTGAAGCCCGATGTTAATTTCTTTGCGGTAACGTAATTCGGAACACGTTATGCTTACTGAGATAGTGATACGTAGCACTTCCTCCATGTAATTCGGCAATCGCTTTGACTAAAGAAAGGCCAAGTCCCTGACCTACGGAATGACGCGAATTATCTCCCCGCCAAAATCTACGGAAGAGTTTTTCAGGCTCATTAATTTTCGTTCCAGGACTGGCGATATCAATATTAAGAGAGCCGTTGGCATCAAGAAAACTGGTTATATGAATACGCGATTTTTCTGGTGAATATCGAATGGCGTTAACAATAAGATTCGATAACATTCGTTGCAGTAAAATTTTATCCGCAAAGATTTGTTGATTGCACTTGACCTTAAAGCAAATCTCTTTCTCGTCTGAAAGATATTCAAGATAGTCCAAAAGATTTTCAACTTCCTTATTGAGAGAAAGCGAATCCAGTTTCACCAAAACATTGTTTTTGTCTGCCCTGGCAAGAAACAGTATATTCTCTGTTAACCGCGAAATATTTTCCAGCTCTTCAATGTTTCCGGCAATTGTTTTTTGATATTCAGCGATACTTCTGATTTGACTGAGCGTAACCTGATTCTGACCCAGTAATGCATTAATTGGCGTTCTAAGTTCATGAGCGAGATCGTCAGCAAATTGACTAAGGCGCTCAAAATCTTTGACTAAAGCATGATGCATTTTATTCAACGCCTGCCCAAGAGGTTTTAGTTCTCTCGGTAATGCGTTAACCTCAACCGGCACTCGGCTATCGTTATAATTCAGCGCTTCCGTTACGCCACTCAACTTTTTGATCTCTCGCAACCCCGTCCTGATTAACAACGGACTTAATACTGAGCACAGTATAATGGCGACAATGCAAATTATAATGCTATTAATTTTATACTGTTCAAGCATATTATGTCTGGCTGAAGCCAATTTAGCCACAGTAACCGTTAATGATGGCGAAACTTCATCAATGTTAATTCGTAAAGCATCTATCTCTGTATCATTAATAATGCTTCTGTAAATGCCTGCTGCGCTGATTGTCTCACTAGCAGGTATGTTATTTAACATGTCATCACTGACATTTGTCCGGTTAACAATTTTATTGATGCCATCACTATGAATGATCAAAATATCCTGACTAACATCCATCATCCGGTTAAAGTACACAGGTAACGTATCTGGATTTACCCCATCAATTAACAACTGCTTGATCTGCGCTGTCCGGTTAATGAGTGTTGTATCATCGCGCCATTTCAACTCACTTGCCAGGCCATTATAGAGAGTCCATACAATTCCAGCGCCAGCAACAGACTGCAGAAATATAAAAAGCAAGGTTAAACGGACGGTTATAGATAATCTTTTCATTATTTTTTTACCGCTACGAATGAATAGCCCATCCCCCGGATTGTGGCGATTAGCTTTTCAGGAAAAGGATCATCAACTTTTGCGCGGAGCCTGCGAATGGCGACATCCACCGTATTGGTATCACTATCAAAGTTGATTCCCCAAATTTCACTCGCAATAACCGTTCTGGGTATAATCTCGCCAGCTCTGGAGGCCAGTAGCCAAAGTAACTGAAACTCCTTGCGCGTCAGTGTAATACTGATATTGTCCCTGCTGACACTTTGACTGACAGAGTCCATTTTTAAGCCACTGATTTCTAATGTTGAATTCAGAGCGTGATGTTGCCTTAATTGTGCCCGAACCCTTGCTAGCAACTCAGAAAATGAAAAAGGTTTTACCAGATAATCATTTGCCCCACTGTCCAACCCTCTGACTCTGTCATCGACAGAATCCCTTGCAGTAAGGCAAATAACAGGGGTTTGCTTTGCCGTTCTTAACGTTTGTAAGATCTGCCAGCCATCCATACCCGGAAGCATAATATCCAGAATGATCAATGCATAATCATCCTTCAGCGCAAGATAAAGCCCATCTCTGCCATCAGAAACGGCATCAATGACATAACCCGCTTCGGAAAGCCCCTGCGTTACCCATTCCTGGGTCCTTTGATTATCTTCAATAAGTAGAATCTTCATGAAAATAATATGCCATAAATCATATGTTATAGAAACAACCTGGTTCATTACAAAATTGTAATGCTGCTGTAAGGTTACCCTGGACGTTTTTTCGCTATCCTCAAAACTCATTCACATGACAAGGATATAAACATGTTAAAGCGTTATTTAGTACTCTCGGTAGCAACGGCAGCCTTTTCATTACCTTCTTTGGTTTATGCCGCACAACAAAACATTCTTAGCGTGCACATTTTGAACCAGCAAACAGGAAAACCCGCTGCCGACGTGACAGTCACTCTTGAAAAGAAAGCGGATAACGGCTGGTTACAACTTAATACCGCCAAAACAGATAAGGATGGACGAATTAAGGCACTGTGGCCCGAGCAAACTGCGACTACTGGCGATTACCGTGTCGTATTTAAAACCGGGGACTATTTCAAGAAACAAAATCTTGAAAGTTTCTTCCCTGAGATTCCCGTTGAATTTCATATTAATAAAGTGAACGAGCATTATCATGTGCCTTTGTTACTCAGCCAATATGGGTATTCAACCTATCGTGGCAGTTAATGCGTAAATATGTAAAAGCTGATCTCTGCTACTGTTAGGGAGGTGACTCCCTGACAGATTAACAGTAAACAGCTCTTGTTGGTTAACGACAAAAAAGTGTGATGGCTTATGAAAAAGAAGCAATTTTTAAAAGAATCAGATGTTACGGCCGAGTCGGTATTCTTTATGAAGCGTCGGCAGGTGTTAAAAGCACTGGGCATCAGCGCAGCTGCATTTTCTTTGCCTCACGCTGCGCATGCCGATCTGCTTAGCTGGTTTAAAGGGAACGATCGTCCGCCCGCCCCCGCCGGAAAACCGCTGGAGTTCAGCAAGCCTGCCGCCTAGCAAAATAACCTGCCACTGACGCCAGCAGATAAAGTCTCCGGTTATAACAACTTCTATGAATTCGGGCTGGATAAAGACGATCCCGCGGCTAATGCTGGTAGCCTGAAAACCGATCCATGGACACTGAAAATCAGCGGCGAAGTGGCAAAACCATTGACCCTCGATCATGATGATTTAACCCGTCGCTTCCCGCTGGAAGAGCGTATTTATCGTATGCGCTGCGTGGAAGCGTGGTCGATGGTGGTGCCGTGGATTGGTTTTCCGCTACACAAATTGCTGGCGCTTGCCGAACCCACCAGCAATGCGAAGTATGTCGCTTTCGAAACGATTTATGCGCCGGAACAGATGCCTGGCCAGCAGGACCGCTTTATCGGCGGCGGGCTGAAATATCCTTATGTCGAAGGATTGCGTCTCGACGAAGCAATGCATCCGCTCACACTGATGACCGTAGGTGTTTATGGCAAGGCGTTACCACCGCAAAATGGCGCGCCGGTGCGACTGATTGTGCCGTGGAAATATGGCTTTAAAGGGATTAAATCGATCGTCAGTATTAAGCTGACCCGCGAGCGTCCGCCAACCACCTGGAATCTGGCAGCGCCTGACGAATACGGTTTTTACGCCAACGTTAATCCGCATGTTGATCACCCGCGCTGGTCACAGGCTACCGAACGATTTATTGGTTCAGGCGGCATTCTCGATGTTCAGCGCCAGCCAACACTACTGTTTAATGGTTACGCCGACCAGGTGGCATCGCTGTATCGTGGCCTGGATTTGCGGGAGAATTTCTAAATGCGTCTGACAGCAAAACAAGTGATATGGCTGAAAGTTTGCCTGCATCTTGCCGGATTGTTGCCGTTTCTCTGGCTGGTCTGGGCGATCAATCACGGTGGACTGGGTGCCGATCCGGTGAAAGATATTCAGCATTTTACCGGTCGCACTGCACTGAAATTTTTGCTTGCGGCCTTGTTAATCACACCTCTGGCACGCTACGCAAAACAGCCGTTATTGATACGCACTCGCCGCCTGTTAGGCTTATGGTGCTTTGCCTGGGCGACACTGCATTTAACCAGTTACGCATTGCTGGAGTTGGGCGTGAATAATCTGGCGTTATTAGGTAAGGAGTTAATTACCCGGCCTTATTTAACGTTAGGAATTATCAGCTGGGTTATTTTGCTTGCTTTAGCGTTCACTTCAACCCAGTCGATGCAGCGAAAACTCGGCAAACACTGGCAACAGTTGCATAACTTCGTCTATCTTGTCGCGATCCTGGCCCCAATACATTATCTGTGGTCAGTGAAGATTATTTCACCGCAGCCACTCATCTACGCCGGGCTGGCTGTACTGCTTTTAGCCTTACGGTATAAGAAGTTGCTTTCCCTTTTCAACCGGTTACGCAAGCAGGCCCACAACAAATTATCTCTATAACTTCATATTGCCGACAAACTTCGCGTTATCCCGGCCGGATGCGGCGCGAGCGCCCTATCCGGCCCACACAGATCGCATCAAGTTATGTTTCGTTTGTCATCAACCTTTCATCACCAGAATAATTTATTTTATTTCAATAAGATAGTTCAATACACCTGAGAATACCATGCTCTCATTTCCTAATGAGTTGTTGCATTTTTTCATATGTTACAATATAACATTACACATAATGTACATTAACTCTGGAGGAAATTGTTTTGGCGATTCGTCTTCATAAACTGGCTGTTGCTTTAGGTGTCTTTATTGTTAGCGCTCCTGCCTTTTCGCATGGTCATCATTCTCATGGCAAACCCTTAACAGAGGTCGAACAAAAAGCTGCTAATGGTGTTTTTGATGATACCAATGTACAAAACCGAACGCTCAGTGACTGGGATGGAGTCTGGCAATCCGTTTACCCTTTACTGCAAAGTGGCAAACTTGATCCCGTCTTTCAGAAGAAAGCGGATGCAGATAAAACCAAAACATTTGCTGAAATTAAAGATTATTATCGCAAAGGTTATCCGACAGATATCGAAATGATTGGCATTGAGGACGGCATTGTCGAATTCCATAGAAATAATGAAACAACATCCTGTAAATATGATTACGATGGATACAAAATACTCACCTATAAATCAGGCAAGAAAGGCGTTCGTTACTTATTCGAATGTAAAGATCCTGAAAGCAAAGCCCCTAAATATATACAATTTAGCGATCATATAATTGCACCACGAAAATCATCTCATTTTCACATTTTTATGGGTAATGATTCCCAGCAATCTTTATTGAATGAAATGGAAAACTGGCCAACGTATTATCCCTATCAGTTGAGTAGCGAAGAAGTGGTCGAGGAGATGATGTCTCATTGATTTTTTTGCGCTGACTTCAGTTATTTAACAGAACAGTGCCTGGTAGTAACAACAATAATTTACCAAGACAAATAAGTAAGACAAACTCAGACACGCTCATACTTGAGTCGTGTCTTTTTTATTATGTCTGTAGAAAAAAACTGAGAAAAAGGCTAACAATAAATACACAACTCAGCCATACAGACTGGCAGCGCAAATGTTTCCAGGAGCAAGTCATCTGTCATGGTAAAGCTAACCAGAAATATAGGTTAATTTTGGTGTTTAAACCTTTTTTACTTGTTAGTATGATACAAAGGCTTTCAAAAAAGCTGGGAAATTCAACAACTCTTGGAAATTATGGACTTTGTCCCGCGGCTTTAATCTGACGGCCGCGTTCCTTTTTTGGCTCAATTATTGACCCCTTCTCTACGCAACTTCAGTTCCCGCCAGCAACTTTGCGGCAGTTTCATAGGATCAATGTCTAAAAGAATAATGGTGACCGATAAGAAAACGACTGAATAACTGTAGATTTTCGCTCGAAACCTTCCTGTCAGCTCCATAGCGAATCAAGCGCTGAATGTCACAGTATCGAACAGAAAACAGTGACGATCTAACCCTTCAAGAATATTCTACGATTGTTCTGTTTAGGAAAAGCAAGGCGGGAAGTCGGGAGATAAGTCATTGATAAAATGGCGGAGAGAGGGGGATTTGAACCCCCGGTAGAGTTGCCCCTACTCCGGTTTTCGAGACCGATGATACAGAGTCGAAAAATCAAAGAGTTAAAAATTTTTCTTGGAAAAAATGTCTTAAAATCGTACACGAAAAATCAATGAATTACATAACATTAAAGAAGAATATTCCAAGCCTTCTTGAGTCCACCACCTGTTTTCAGGTGTCATTCAGACGTGATTTGCCCCAGATTGGGAAAGCACGCTTTTTTCTCAGCTTATTCCGTTTTGCCTGTGTGTTGAATAATTCCACTGCAGTTATATAAAATCGGTAACGGCTGGAAATCATTCAATACTCGCACTATCGAAAGTTTACCAGCCAACCGCAGCACGTCCTGCATACGTCGTGTCTGCGGTTTTTCTTTTTCGCTTACATTGTGTCTGGTTCTTCCGGCCACTCAATATCAGGTGCAGTTGATGTATCAACACGGTTCAGCAACACCCGATACTTCTTCCAGGCTTCCAGCAACGAGTTTTCTTCCTCCGTTGCGATCTCCAGATCTACAGCATCCTGAAGTGGCGCAATATGCTCACTGAATCCCTGGATGTAGAACTGTGTGGTGACGGTCTTCCAGCCATTCGGCTCCTGCTGTATCGAAGCATACCAGGCTATTTCAATATCGCTATGCTGCGGCAGCATTTAACCCCTTGTAATTCATCGCCATAATTGATTTAATTCACAAATAAAACTATAATATGGTGAAATTAATGAAAAAAAACACAGATGATGGGGCTAAAATTTACACACCACTTACCCTAAAGCTTTATGACTGGTGGGTTTTGGGAGTATCAAATCGGCTTGCATGGGGATGTCCTACAAAGGAACACCTTCTTCCACACTTTCTGGAACATTTAGGTAACAACCATCTGGATATTGGTGTTGGAACTGGGTTTTACCTTACTCACGTACCTGAGAGTAGTCTGATATCTTTAATGGATTTGAACGAAGCTAGCCTGAACGCGGCATCTACAAGGGCTGGGGAATCAAAAATTAAACATAAAATTAGCCATGATGTTTTTGAACCTTATCCTGCGGCGTTACATGGTCAATTTGATTCCATTTCCATGTTTTACCTTCTTCACTGCCTGCCTGGAAATATATCTACAAAAAGCTGTGTAATACGCAATGCGGCGCAGGCCTTAACTGATGATGGAACTCTATACGGAGCCACAATTCTTGGCGATGGAGTTGTGCACAATAGCTTCGGTCAAAAACTGATGCGCATTTACAATCAGAAAGGCATCTTTTCAAACACAAAAGATTCCGAAGAAGGCTTAACACATATACTCTCAGAGCATTTCGAGAATGTTAAAACCAAGGTTCAAGGTACTGTAGTAATGTTTTCCGCTTCAGGGAAAAAATAGCATCCAACCGCAGCACGTTCTTGCTTAAGACGTGCTACGGTTTCCTTTACGATTTGGGGTTGCGACTTTACCTCTATTGATAATGCATTCCGGCAGAACGTTCAAATATGAACGTACGATATTTAACTAACCGAAAAACAAAATATAGCACAGGCGAGACATTTACCATCTAAGAAAATAGTATCGTTTTTTTACAGTTAAATCAACATCACTTCCTTAAAATGAAAACAATAAATTTCAATCCTGAAACATTTTATTTCAGCTTATTATTCCCCAGTATCACATTTTATCAGGATATCCTTCTGCGAGGTTATTATGCTTCCTGTAAATAATCCCCCCCTATCCACTGGAAACGTCTCTTTTTACAGAACTACATCAATCGACAATGTTCACAATAATTATCTCTCCGAATGGGTTGAATGGACTAAAAACAGCATTTCCGGAGAAAACAGGGAAACTGCTTTTACCCGGCTCCAATTATGTCTGGAGAACAGTGAAACATCGTTGGACTTATCTTGTTTAGGTCTCAGATCTCTACCACGATTGCCTGACAATCTTGATGAAATTAATGTAAGCAATAACCAACTATCAATGCTCCCCGAGCTACCAAGGGCATTGAAAGAGCTGAATGCAAGCAGTAATCAATTATCTGCACTTCCTGAATTACCAGTGTCGCTGGAATATATAAATGTGAGTGATAACCATTTGTTCGCACTTCCTGAATTACCTGCGTCACTAGAATATATTAATGTAAGTGACAATCACCTGTCTGTACTTCCGAGGTTACCAATGTCATTGGAATTACTTGATGCAGCCAGAAATGCTTTGGAAGTAATACCAGATTTTCCAGAAAGAGATGATCATATTATAAGAATATTCTGGCTTAATCAGAACCGGATCACGGCAATTCCGGAAAGCATACTTGGCCTCAGTTCTGATAGCGTTGTCAATCTTAGAGAAAATCAACTATCTCCCAGAATAATGCAAACTTTGTTACAACAAACCGCCCAACCGGACTACCACGGCCCACGGATTTACTTCTCCATGAGTGACGGACAACAGAATACACTCCATCGCCCCCTGGCTGA
>NZ_JBDYCV010000133.1:0-9333 GCF_040495915.1 Shigella sp. FJ200513
GGTGGAGCTGCATGACAAGGTCATCGGGCATTATCTGAACATAAAACACTATCAGTAAGTTGGAGTCATTACCAATTTTCTGGGTCACAATAACTCACCACCGTGAGGGAAGAATAATGAAAATGGTCTCACGTATTACCGCGATCGGCCTGGCTGGCGTCGCGATTTGCTATTTAGGGTTATCTGGTTATGTGTGGTACCACGATAATAAACGCAGTAAACAGGCCGATGTTCAGGCATCTGCTGTCAGTGAAAATAATAAGGTTTTAGGCTTTCTCCGCGAAAAAGGATGCGACTATTGCCACACGCCTTCGGCAGAATTACCCGCCTATTATTATATTCCTGGCGCGAAACAGTTGATGGATTACGACATTAAGCTTGGATATAAATCTTTTAACCTCGAGGCCGTGCGTGCGGCACTGCTGGCTGATAAACCCGTTTCGCAAAGCGATCTGAATAAGATTGAATGGGTGATGCAGTATGAAACTATGCCACCAACGCGTTATACCGCGCTACACTGGGCGGGTAAGGTGAGTGATGAAGAGCGGGCGGAAATACTGGCCTGGATTGCAAAACAGCGCGCGGAATATTACGCCAGCAATGATACTGCTCCGGAGCATCGCAATGAACCGGTGCAGCCCATCCCGCAAAAACTGCCTACCGATGCGCAAAAAGTGGCGTTGGGCTTTGCGCTGTATCACGATCCCCGTTTATCGGCTGATAGCACCATTTCATGCGCTCATTGCCATACGTTGAATGCGGGGGGCGTCGATGGCAGAAAAACATCGATTGGTGTTGGTGGCGCAGTTGGGCCGATTAATGCGCCGACGGTATTTAACTCAGTATTTAACGTTGAGCAGTTCTGGGATGGTCGTGCGGCAACATTGCAGGATCAGGCAGGTGGACCGCCGTTGAACCCGATTGAAATGGCGTCGAAATCCTGGGACGAAATTATTGCTAAGCTGGAAAAAGATCCGCAGCTTAAAGCGCAGTTCCTCGAAGTTTATCCGCAAGGTTTCAGTGGCGAAAATATTACTGATGCCATTGCTGAATTTGAGAAAACATTAATTACGCCGGATTCCCCATTTGATAAATGGTTGCGTGGAGATGAAAATGCGCTGACGGCGCAACAGAAAAAAGGCTATCAATTATTTAAAGATAATAAATGTGCAACTTGTCATGGTGGTATTATTCTCGGCGGACGTTCCTTTGAACCGTTGGGGCTGAAAAAAGACTTTAACTTTGGGGAAATTACGGCGGCGGATATTGGTCGTATGAATGTGACTAAAGAAGAGCGTGATAAATTGCGTCAGAAAGTACCCGGTTTACGTAACGTTGCTTTAACGGCACCGTACTTCCATCGCGGTGACGTGCCGACGCTGGACGGGGCGGTGAAACTGATGCTGCGCTATCAGGTAGGCAAAGAGCTGCCGCAGGAGGATGTGGATGATATCGTAGCTTTCCTGCACAGTCTGAACGGGGTGTACACGCCGTATATGCAGGATAAACAATAATTAATTTGATCGCCCGAACAGGAATGTTTGGGCGATTTTTATTACGATAATAAAGTCTGTTTTTAATATTATCATGTTAAATGTTTATATTATAAAAAGTCGTTTTTCTGCTTAGGATTTTGTTATTTAAATTAAGCCTGTAATGCCTTGCTTCCATTGCGGATAAATCCTACTTTTTTATTGCCTTCAAATAAATTTAAGGAGTTCGAAATGGACCAGAAGCTGTTAACGGATTTCCGCTCAGAACTACTCGATTCACGTTTTGGCGCAAAGGCCATTTCTACTATCGCGGAGTCAAAACGATTTCCGCTGCACGAAATGCGCGATGATGTCGCATTCCAGATTATCAATGATGAATTATATCTTGATGGCAACGCTCGTCAGAACCTAGCCACTTTCTGCCAGACCTGGGACGACGAAAACGTCCATAAATTGATGGATTTGTCGATCAATAAAAACTGGATCGACAAAGAAGAATATCCGCAATCCGCAGCCATCGACCTGCGTTGCGTAAATATGGTTGCCGATCTGTGGCATGCGCCTGCGCCGAAAAATGGTCAGGCCGTTGGCACCAACACCATTGGTTCTTCCGAGGCCTGTATGCTCGGCGGGATGGCGATGAAATGGCGTTGGCGCAAGCGTATGGAAGCTGCAGGCAAACCAACGGATAAACCAAACCTAGTGTGCGGTCCGGTACAAATCTGCTGGCATAAATTCGCCCGCTACTGGGATGTGGAGCTGCGTGAGATCCCTATGCGCCCCGGTCAGTTGTTTATGGACCCGAAACGCATGATTGAAGCCTGTGACGAAAACACCATCGGCGTGGTGCCGACTTTCGGCGTGACCTACACCGGTAACTATGAGTTCCCACAACCGCTGCACGATGCGCTGGATAAATTCCAGGCCGACACCGGTATCGACATCGACATGCACATCGACGCTGCCAGCGGTGGCTTCCTGGCACCGTTCGTCGCCCCGGATATCGTCTGGGACTTCCGCCTGCCGCGTGTGAAATCGATCAGTGCTTCAGGCCATAAATTCGGTCTGGCTCCGCTGGGCTGCGGCTGGGTTATCTGGCGTGACGAAGAAGCGCTGCCGCAGGAACTGGTGTTCAACGTTGACTACCTGGGTGGTCAAATTGGTACTTTTGCCATCAACTTCTCCCGCCCGGCGGGTCAGGTAATTGCACAGTACTATGAATTCCTGCGCCTCGGTCGTGAAGGCTATACCAAAGTACAGAACGCCTCTTACCAGGTTGCCGCTTATCTGGCGGATGAAATCGCCAAACAGGGGCCGTATGAGTTCATCTGTACGGGTCGCCCGGACGAAGGCATCCCGGCGGTTTGCTTCAAACTGAAAGATGGTGAAGATCCGGGATACACCCTGTACGACCTCTCTGAACGTCTGCGTCTGCGCGGCTGGCAGGTTCCGGCCTTCACTCTCGGCGGTGAAGCCACCGACATCGTGGTGATGCGCATTATGTGTCGTCGCGGCTTCGAAATGGACTTTGCTGAACTGTTGCTGGAAGACTACAAAGCCTCCCTGAAATATCTCAGCGATCACCCGAAACTGCAGGGTATTGCCCAGCAGAACAGCTTTAAACACACCTGATAACATAACGTTGTAAAAACCGAATGCCCAGCCTTTAAAAAAACAGCTGGGCATTCGGTTGCTTATTAATCGCAATAATATATTGGCTGTCTATTCATCGTGTTGATAAGATATATGTTATATGAATGTTTATTAAATGTAGCGATTACCTTTAATGTCACGAAAAGGGATTATTTGCTTGCTATTAATTTCACTGCGTTCTTAAACACGTTTTTGTATTATAAATCCAGTCATCCTGCCCGTAGAACATCACACATTATCATCCTGTTCTCCCGCTTCGTTTAAATTTATTTATCAATCAATTTGACTTAAGAGGGCGGCGTGCTACATTAATTAACAGTAATATGTTTATGTAATATTAAGTCAACTATGCAATCATTACATGGGAATTGTCTAATTGCGTACGCAAGACATAAATATATTCTCACCATGGTTAATGGTGAATATCGCTATTTTAATGGCGGTGACCTGGTTTTTGCGGATGCAAGCCAAATTCGAGTAGATAAGTGTGTTGAAAATTTTGTATTAGTATCAAGGGATACGCTTTCATTATTTCTGCCGATGCTCAAGGAGGAGGCATTAAATCTTCATGCACATAAAAAAATTTCTTCATTACTCGTTCATCACTGTAGCAGAGATATTCCTGTTTTTCAGGAAGTTGCGCAACTATCGCAGAATAAGAATCTTCGCTATGCAGAAATGCTACGTAAAAGAGCATTAATCTTTGCGTTGTTATCTGTTTTTCTTGAGGATGAGCACTTTATACCGCTGCTTTTGAACGTTTTGCAACCGAACATGCGAACACGAGTTTGTACGGTTATCAATAATAATATCGCCCATGAGTGGACACTAGCCCGAATCGCCAGCGAGCTGTTGATGAGTCCAAGCCTGTTAAAGAAAAAATTGCGCGAAGAAGAGACATCATATTCACAGTTGCTTACTGAGTGTAGAATGCAACGTGCTTTGCAACTTATTGTTATACATGGCTTTTCAATTAAGCGAGTCGCAGTGTCCTGTGGATATCACAGCGTGTCGTATTTCATTTACGTCTTTCGAAATTATTATGGGATGACGCCCACAGAGTATCAGGAGCGATCGGCGCAGGGATTGCCGAACCGTGACTCGGCGGCAAGTATTGTTGCGCAAGGGAATTTTTACGGCACTAACCGTTCTGCGGAAGGAATAAGATTATAGAGTTTTACTCAGACATAAAAAAAACCCGGCATAGGGGACCGGGAAGAGGATAGTCTGCCGTCTCCAGACTAATAAACCGTTATAACACTCCCTGTTGGCACGGGAAACTTTGTGCTCTCAGTAAGTTAAATATAACTTTTACAGGAAATAAGATCAGCCATTTTTTTATAAACATAAGCTATACGCTGTGCGAAAATATATTCGTGCTGCATTTACTTATTATCAATTAACTGTTATGCAAAACTACTTTGTGGATAAATTTTGGTCCTACCAAATCTGGCAGTTTTTGCGCTAAGAAACAGTCTGTCATCATTTCATTAGTATACTGAAATTGAAATAATCGCAGTATGAAATATAAGGGATAATCATGACTCATGTCTGCTCGGTGATCCTCATTCGTCGTTCATTCGATATTTATCATGAACAGCAAAAAATATCGCTGCATAACGAGAGTATCCTGCTGCTGGAGAAAAATTTGGCAGACGATTTTGCGTTTTGTTCACCGGATACGCGACGACTGGATATCGATGAGCTGACAGTTTGCCATTACTTACAAAATATTCGTCAGCTACCACGCAATTTAGGGTTACATAGCAAAGACCGTCTGTTAATTAACCAGTCACCCCCCATGCCGCTGGTGACGGCGATTTTTGATAGCTTCAATGAATCCGGGGTAAATTCACCGATACTGAGCAATATGCTCTACCTTTCCTGTTTATCGATGTTTTCTCATAAGAAAGAACTGATCCCCTTACTTTTCAATAGCATCAGCACTGTTTCAGGAAAAGTTGAACGCCTTATTAGCTTTGATATCGCCAAACGTTGGTATCTGCGCGATATCGCGGAAAGAATGTATACCAGCGAGAGTCTCATCAAAAAAAAGTTGCAGGATGAAAATACCTGTTTCAGTAAAATATTACTCGCTTCCAGGATGTCGATGGCCAGACGATTACTCGAGTTACGTCAAATTCCTCTGCATACTATTGCGGAAAAATGTGGCTATAGCAGTACGTCGTACTTTATAAACACATTTCGACAATATTATGGTGTAACGCCACATCAGTTTGCGCAACATTCGCCAGGTACCTTTTCCTGACATATTTTGCATTTGAATATTGGTCAGGATCTCACACCTGCTTCATGTGAAACTCTTCCCTGATGATTTCTGCCGGGCTACCGGCTAGTTCTCTTTCGCAGTTTGCCAGGCGGTATAGGTATTTTTAGGAGGAAAAGACTCGGCATGTTTGGGATTATTAAGCTGACAATTCATACGATTACGGGAATGTGGGTCAGTATTGTGTTGTTCAAATTGATGACGAATGGCTGGAGTGGTTTCTACTTTCAGTGCTGTGTACTAAGCCTGGTATTCCTGACGGTTAGCTGGTTGTTGAGTGGTGAATGGTTAGCAGGAAAGAGTAAGGCTGAACCTTCACGTTCAACCTTACTCTCATTTACACGTTACGCTTTTTTAAAGCGGGCAAAGAGATGTTCCACTACAACGAAAAAGACCGGAACGAAGTAAATTGCCAGCACTGTTGCGGCAAACATCCCGCCCATCACGCCGGTACCTACCGCGTTTTGCGCGCCAGAACCGGCACCATGACTGATAACCAGCGGCAGCACGCCGAGAATAAAGGCCAGAGAGGTCATCAGGATTGGGCGTAAACGCATCCGCGCCGCTTCGATGATTGCCTCTATCGGCGTTTTCCCTTCTTTCTGCATCATCTCAACGGCAAATTCGACAATCAGGATGGCGTTCTTGGCGGAAAGCCCGATGGTGGTCAGCAAACCAACCTGGAAGTAGACGTCATTACTTAAGCCGCGCAGATCGGTGGCCAGTAATGCGCCAACGACGCCTAACGGAACAACCAACATCACCGAGAACGGAATTGACCAGCTCTCATAGAGTGCGGCGAGGGCGAGGAACACCACGACCAGTGAAATGGCATACAGTGCAGGAGCCTGGTTTGAGGATAACGCTTCCTGATACGACAGTCCGGTCCATGAGTAGCCGACGCCTGCCGGAAGTTTAGCGACCAGGTCTGCCATAAATTTCATAGCGTCACCGGTACTTTTCCCGGCCGCCGCTTCACCTAAAATCTCCATTGACGGGATGCCGTTGTAGCGTTCCAATCGCGGTGAACCATAGGTCCATTCGGTAGACGAGTAGGCAGAAAGCGGTGCCATCGTGCCAGAGGCGTTGCGTACATACCATTGGTTGATGTTATCCGGCAACATACGGAACGGCGTGCCTGCCTGGACATACACTTTTTTCACCCGCCCCTGGTTGAGGAAGTCGTTCACGTAGCTGCTGCCGAAGGCGGTGGAAATTGTCTGGTTGATATCAGACAGCGCCACACCCATTGCCTCAGCTTTCGCGGCGTTGACGTTCACTTTGAACATCGGCGTATCTTCCAGGCCGTTCGGGCGTACCCCGGTGACCTGGTCAGGCGATTGCGCTGCCAGTGATAACAGCTCGTTTCGTGCCTAGGTTAGTTTTTCGTGCCCCAGGTTACCGTTGTCCAGCAGTTCCATATCAAAACCTGACGCGGTACCCAGTTCAGCCACCGCGGGTAAGTTGAACGGGAAGACGACGGCTTTATTGATACTGCTTAACGCAATCATTGCCCGCTGAATGATCGCGGTAACCGAGTTTTCCTCACCGACACGTTCAGACCACGGCTTGAGACTGATAAACGCCAGGCCGTTGTTTTGCCCCTGGCCGCTGAAGCCAAAGCCGCCAACGGTAAACACCGACTGAACATTATCTTTCTCTTTTGTAAGATAATAATCCGTCACCTGTTGCAGTACTTTCGTGGTGTTAACCATGGTGGCACCGGAAGGTAACTGCGCGGTGGTCATAAATACCCCCTGATCCTCTTCTGGTAAGAAAGAGGTCGGTGTACGCAGGAACAGCACCGCCATCCCGGCGCAAATCAGCAGGTAGACCACCATGTAGCGACCGGTACAACGCAACAGCGAGCGGGTGCTATCGGTATAGTGCTGAGTTGATTTTTCAAACAGCGTGTTGAAGCGTGCGAACAGGGCGTTAGGTTTGTGACCGCCTTCCGGCGTGGCTTTCAGAATGGTGGCGCACAGGGCAGGGGTCAGGCTCATTGCCACAAATACTGAAAGCCGCATGGAGGAGATCAGCGTGATGGAGAACTGGCGGTAGATCTCCCCGGTTGCACCGCTCATAAAGGCCATCGGCATAAACACTGCAGAAAGAACAACGGCAATCCCGACCAGCGCACGTTGGATCTGCCCCATCGATTTATGCGTCGCTTCCTTCGGCGGTAGCTTATCTTCCGCAATGACACGCTCGACGTTCTCCACCACCACGATGGCGTCATCCACCAGTAACCCTATCGCCAGCACCATCCCGAACATAGTCAACGTGTTGATGGTGAAACCGACCGCCGACAAGATCGCAAACGTCCCGAGAATAACCACCGGTACGGCAATTGTCGGGATGATGGTGGCACGGAAATTCTGCAAAAACAGATAAATGACCAGGAAGACGAGGATGATAGCCTCAACCAGTGTTTTGAAAACTTCCTGAATAGAAATTTCGATAAACGGCGTGGTGTCGTAAGGATAAACCGTCTTCAGACTTGCGGGGAAATAGGCTGATAAGCGGTTCAGCTCCTCTTTGACTGCCCGCGAGGTATCCAGGGCGTTTGCTCCGGCAGCCAGTTTGATGGCGATCCCGGCAACAGGTTTGCCGTTATAGCGCGCCACGGTGGAATAATCTTCCGCCCCAAGTTCGACGCGGGCGACATCACGCAGCAGCACTTGCGAACCATCTTGCTGAACTTTCAACAGGATTTTGCCAAATTCTTCCGGCGTTTGCAGACGCGTCTGCACAATGATCGAGGCGTTTAGTTGCTGGTCTGCCGCCTGTGGCATGCCACCCAGTTGACCACCAGAAATCTGGTTGTTTTGCACCTTAATCTGGGAAATAACATCGGAAGGTACCAGGTTATATTTATTGAGTTTTTGCGGGTCCAGCCAGATACGCATGGCGTACTCGGAACCAAAGAGCTGTACGCTACCAACGCCCGCGGTACGGCTTAGCGGGTCTTTGATATTAGACGCTACATAGTCCGCGATATCGTACTGGTTGAGGCTGCCGTTATCAGAAATAAACGCCGCTACCATCAGGATATTACTGCTCGACTTATCGACGCTAATCCCCTGTTGCTGCACCGCTTCAGGTAATGAAGGCATAGCGAGTTGCAGTTTATTTTGCACCTGAACCTGTGCGATATCAGGAGATGCCCCAGTCTCGAAGGTCAGAGTGATAGAGGCATTACCCGCCGCATCACTGGTTGAAGACATGTACATCAGGCCATCAAGCCCATTCATATTTTGCTCAATCACCTGAGTGACCGAGTCTTCTACCGTTTGCGCATCGGCACCCGGATAGGTAGCGCTGACGGTAATGGTCGGTGGCGCAATCTGCGGATACTGCGCAACCGGTAAGTTCATGATCGCCAGACCACCTGCAAGCATCATAATAATGGCAAGTACCCAGGCAAAAACCGGGCGATCAATAAAATAGTTAGCCATGAAAGTCCCCTTAAGCCTGCAACGTTATTGTTTCGATTCGGTGCTGGCGTTTTCCTGGCTGGAGGAAATTGCTCGTGCTTTGATACCCGGACGAATGCGTTGCAAACCGGAAACGATCACCCGATCGCCAGCCTGCAAGCCAGAGGTGACAACCCACTGGTCGCCGATGGCTTTGCTGGCTTCAATTTCGCGTAGCTGCACGACATCGTCTTTATCCAGAATGAGCGCCGTTGCTTTACCCTGGGCGTTGTGGGTGACGCCTTCCTGCGGCACCAGTAATATAAAGCGCGCAAAATTATTCAAGATATTTTTGAAAATCATTCAAGATAGGCTATCGCGTGTGATAGCAAAAACATTCAAGATAAAAATGCTTGTTAATTAACAAATGATATCTTCTATATATTTTTATTGTTTATAGATGGCTATTTCGGTAAAAATGCAT
>NZ_JBDYCV010000134.1:0-9185 GCF_040495915.1 Shigella sp. FJ200513
CGCTTTAGCGCACTGTCGCGAGGTGGCGTATATTACGCTTTCCTCTTTCAGAGTCAACCCTGAATTTCAGGATTTTTTCTCTTCGTTGTTCCGACCATCCTGTGAAGTGTTTCACGTTGTCGTCTCAACGGAGGCGCATTATAGGGATCCCAATATTTTGCACAAGTATTTTTTTGATCTTCTTTTCTGTTTGTTGTTTTTTCACCCTTTTTGCTGCAATCGCACACAAAACGGTGCTTTTTTGCATACTAAAAGACTTGCACAAGGCCAATAATGCCCCCAAAGTCATTAGTAAATCATTTATTGCTGAGGTAAGTATGTCTGATGTTTTACGCCCATACCGCGATCTTTTTCCACAAATCGGTCAGCGCGTAATGATCGACGATAGCAGTGTCGTGATTGGTGACGTTCGTCTGGCTGATGATGTGGGGATCTGGCCGCTCGTTGTGATTCGTGGAGATGTACATTATGTACAGATCGGAGCACGCACCAATATCCAGGATGGCAGTATGTTGCATGTCACTCATAAATCCTCGTACAACCCAGATGGCAACCCATTAACCATTGGCGAAGATGTCACTGTTGGTCACAAGGTGATGCTCCACGGCTGCACCATTGGCAATCGAGTTTTGGTTGGGATGGGCTCAATTTTACTTGATGGCGCAATAGTAGAAGATGATGTGATGATTGGTGCGGGTAGTCTGGTCCCACAAAATAAACGGCTGGAGAGCGGATATCTGTATCTCGGTAGCCCCGTCAAACAGATCCGCCCGTTAAGTGATGAAGAGAAGGCTGGGTTACGCTATTCCGCGAATAATTACGTGAAATGGAAGGACGAATATCTGGATCAGGGTAACCAGACCCAGCCTTGATCATCTTCACTTTGTTCCTGAATTAAGTTTTCCGCTTCTTCTTCCAGGTCCCAGCGATGCTGACGAAAACTCGCTAACCACTGTTCTGGCGTATCTCCAGTAAAGCGATACGCCAGACTCTCGCCAGAGATCGCGCATGTCAGTTGCATACCATTCACGAGAGCGGGAAAACATACACATTTTTTATTCTCGTCCCACTCTTCCCTGTCCGGAAACTGGATGGCCTGATTCACGCGGACAATTCCTCCTGCAATTGCTTTATAACTGGTTCTACGTCAGGCAGAACACCGTGCCAGAGAAGAAAGGCATGAGCCGCCTGTGCCACCAGCATTCCTAAACCATCAGCATTACGCTTTGAGCCTCGCTGCTCACACCATGCCAGAAAAGGAGTTTTTCCTTTCTGATAGAACATGTCATAGCAATAAATGCCTGGATGAATGAGCGATGACGGGATCGCCGGAATATCACCACTGATGCCACTGGATGTTGCATTAATAATGAGATCAAACTCATGACCTTCCAGTTCGTCCATACCCAACGCCTGAATACTGCCAGTGTGCGCAAACAATTTAGCCAACTCTTCCGCGCGGGATACCGTCCGATTAGTGATTGTCACCGCACAGTCCAGGGAAAGAAGTGGCAGTAGTACGCCGCGAGATGCTCCACCAGCGCCGATAAGCAGAATACGTAAACCAGGGCGGATAAAAGACAGACGTTCCAGATCGCTTAACAAGCCTACACCATCGGTATTGTCACCCAGCAGGCGTCCATCTTCTAACCGCTTGAGGGTATTAACTGCACCAGCCAACGCTGCCCGTTCAGTAAGCTCATCCGCTCTGGCAAAAGCCTCTTCTTTAAAAGGCACCGTCACATTCGCACCTTTACCACCAGCACGAAAGAAAGCGTTCAGTGTGTTGATGAAATCATTGATGGGTGCCAACACGCGCCCATAGGGATGTTCAATATTCAGTTGCTGAGCAAATTGCTGATGAATGAATGGCGATTTGCTGTGGGCTATCGGATTACCAAAAACAGCATAGGTTTCCATTATGTTACCCCTGTCGAAACAGTTCACCCGTCAGGGCATCGCGGATTTCTGAAGGATTTAAACGCCCCCCCGTTTCACCAGGCACAACCGGGAACGCCGCGCCAAATTGTGCGCGAACTTCGTCTACTGTTCGACAAGGTGGCAATCCACTCAAGTTGGCACTGGTAGAAACCAGCGGTTTACCATAAGCCTGGCACAAAGCAACCACCAACGGATGGTCGGTGACTCGTACAGCAAGCGAATCAAAGCGGCCCGTCAACCAGCGCGGTGTTGTCGCAGGCGCGGGAAAGACAAAGGTGACAGGACCTGGCCAGCAGGAAAAAATGGTTTCACGCTGCACGTCAGTCAACATGGTGTCATCAATATAGGGTTTAAGCTGCTCGTAATTTGCCGCGATTAAAATCAGCCCCTTATCAACCGGACGCTGTTTTAACTCCAACAGTCTCATCACTGCTGTTTCGCTATCAGGATCGCACCCGACACCGAAAACGGCTTCCGTTGGATAGGCGATGACACGTTTTTCATTGAGGACATCTATCGCAGCTGCGATAGCGTCTCCTTGCAGGTTATTATTCACGTTATTATTCCGCCGAAACCGGCTTTCCACATTGTTTACTGGCACAAAAGTGTTTTACACCCTGCGCGGTTTTCTTTTCGATGAGTAGCGGATAATGACACTCAGGGCATTCTCCAGCTATTGGTTTGAAGTTAATGGCAAATTGACACTCCGGGTAGCGATCACAGGAGTGAAATGTTTTGCCATAACGGGAGCGGCGCTGGACCAGATGGCCCGTCCGACATTGGGGGCATGTAATTGCTGTTTCGTCCGGTTTATCGATAAGTTCGGTATGTTCGCATTCAGGGTAGTTACTGCAACCAATAAACATACCAAAGCGTCCCTGGCGTAATACCAGATTTGCGCCACATACGGGGCAAACCTGCCCCTCCAGAACTTTGACAATATGTCCATCCGCTGAAGATTTCAGAGGACGGACGTAGTCACACGCCGGATACTGTGAGCATCCAAGAAACGGACCGTGTTTCCCGGATCGAATAACCAGTTCAGCCCCGCACTTTGGGCAGGACTCATTATTACGCACCGTGAACAGTGCTGATTTTGCCATAACAACTTATGCTGAATTAAAGAAATGATTAATGCAGCATACCTTCATTCACTTCAAAGAGTAATTCTTCCATTTGCTGGTACGCATTTTCGCAGCCCGGGATGTTGAACAACACCATCAGGATCACCCATTTCAGATCATCCAGTTCGAACTCTGCGTTATCCAGCGCGAGCACTCGCTCTATCACCATTTCACGAGTTTCAAGGTTGAGCACCTGAATCTGCTCAAGGAAAAGCAGAAACCCACGGCAGCTGGCATCCAGTCGTTCACACTCTTCCGGTGTATAAATACGCATGGAGAGAGGATCCGAGGCCAGTTGCATCGGTTCTGCCAACCCTTCCTGATAATCAGCAAGTTTTTCCAGCCATAGCAGGGCATTGTAGATATCTTCTCGCTCAAAACCTGCGTCGGTAAGATCCTGTTCAAGTTTGTCTTGATCCACACGCAACTCAGCTTCAGTGTGAATATAGGTTTCAAACAAATACATTAGTACGTCGAACATGGCATGCCCTCCTCAATCGGACATAGCCGCCGGGTACAGCTGCGATCCATCCTGCTAACTCCAGTTCGAGTAGTTGAGTAACTACCTCTGGCACAGGTTGGCCGGCACGTTCAGCGACGACGTCAACAGGTGTTACCTCATCTCCTACGTTAGCCAGGAGCTCAGGAAATGGCAATGCCACGTCTTGCTGATCTGGTGAATAAAATGAATTTTCAGGGGCGTCTGGCAACCAGTGCAATCCAAATTGCAAGTTTTCCAGAATTTCTTCCGGTTCCGTCACAAGAATCGCACCTTGTTTTATTAACCAGTGAGGCCCTTCGCTTCCCGGATTCCCTATTGGACCTGGCAAGGCAAAAACTTCACGCCCCTGCTCAAGCGCACAACGTGCTGTCACCAGCGAACCACTGCGCAAAGCCGCTTCCACCACCAGTACACCTTTACTTAGACCACTGATAATGCGATTTCTTCGTGGGAAATTGTAAGCAAGGGGTGGAACATCGAGGGGAAATTCCGAGACGAGAGCGCCACCCTGTTCAAACAGACTGGCAGCCAGTCGGGCATGGCGACGCGGATGAATGGTATTAAGTCCATTCCCCAATACAGCAATGCTGACGCCATTTACCTGTAAGGCCGCTTTATGCACCACACCATCGATTCCACGCGCCAGTCCACTCGTAATTGTCACTCCACACGTCGCCAGAGTTTCGCAAAATAATCGCCCCCATCGCTCGCCATACCATGAATGCGCCCGACTCCCCACTACGGCAAGCTGAAATGAATGCAGCGCGTGCAGTTCTCCTTCAACAAACAGTGCGCCGGGGTAATCTGTCGTCGCCTGAAGTTGAGGAGGATAAAATTCGCTGTCCGCAGGGATTAAATGATGGTTGGGTTGCTCCAACCAACAAAGTGAGCTTTCGATACTCTTTCGTGGAAATGAAAGAAAGCGTTGTGCCTGCCGCAATGTAAGCCCTGTTTGCTGCAATACAACCGCATCAATATGCGACTGTTTTGCCAGCCAGTGAGCGATACGGACCATATCATCGCCGTACAAGCTGCTGATGCTCATTAAACGCAGCCAAATTTCTATATCGACCATCCTTATCTCCCTGCCATAAGCAAGCCTTAGCAATCTTTGCGATTGGTCAGTGATGCTGTCAATCAAGTGATGCTGTCAATCAAGTGATGCTGTCAATCAGAGGGGGATTTGTCTAGAATAGAAGAAATAATCTTTCTAACTCCTGAACACATCTCTGGAGATTTATGTCAGTTTTGCAAGTGTTACATATTCCGGACGAGCGGCTTCGCAAAGTTGCTAAACCGGTAGAAGAAGTGAATGCAGAAATTCAGCGTATCGTCGATGATATGTTCGAGACGATGTACGCAGAAGAAGGTATTGGCCTGGCGGCAACCCAGGTTGATATCCATCAACGTATCATTGTTATTGATGTTTCGGAAAACCGTGACGAACGGCTGGTGTTAATCAATCCGGAGCTTTTAGAAAAAAGCGGCGAAACAGGCATTGAAGAAGGTTGCCTGTCGATCCCTGAACAACGTGCTTTAGTGCCGCGCGCAGAGAAAGTTAAAATTCGCGCCCTTGACCGCGACGGTAAACCATTTGAACTGGAAGCAGAGGGTCTGTTAGCTATCTGTATTCAGCATGAGATGGATCACCTGGTTGGCAAACTGTTTATGGATTATCTGTCACCGCTGAAACAACAACGAATTCGTCAGAAAGTTGAAAAACTGGATCGTCTGAAAGCCCGGGCTTAAGGATAAGAACTAACGTGTCAGAATCACTACGTATTATTTTTGCGGGTACACCTGACTTTGCAGCGCGTCATCTCGACGCGCTGTTGTCTTCTGGTCATAACGTCGTTGGCGTGTTCACCCAGCCAGACCGACCGGCAGGACGCGGTAAAAAACTGATGCCCAGCCCGATTAAAGTTCTGGCTGAGGAAGAAGGTCTGCCCGTTTTTCAACCTGTTTCCCTGCGTCCACAAGAAAACCAGCAACTGGTCGCCGATTTGCAGGCTGATGTTATGGTCGTCGTCGCCTATGGTTTAATTCTGCCTAAAGCTGTGCTGGAGATGCCGCGTCTTGGCTGTATCAACATTCATGGTTCACTGCTGCCACGCTGGCGCGGTGCTGCACCAATCCAACGCTCACTATGGGCGGGTGATGCAGAAACTGGTGTAACCATTATGCAAATGGATGTTGGTTTAGACACCGGTGACATGCTCTATAAGCTCTCCTGCCCGATTACTGCAGAAGATACCAGTGGTACGTTGTACGACAAGCTGGCAGAGCTTGGCCCACAAGGGCTTATCACCACGTTGAAACAATTGGCAGACGGCACGGCGAAACCAGAAGTTCAGGACGAAACTCTTGTCACTTACGCCGAGAAGTTGAGTAAAGAAGAAGCGCGTATTGACTGGTCACTTTCGGCAGCACAGCTTGAACGCTGCATTCGCGCTTTCAACCCATGGCCAATGAGCTGGCTGGAAATTGAAGGACAGCCGGTTAAAGTCTGGAAAGCGTCGGTCATTGATACGGCAACCAACGCTGCACCAGGAACGATCCTTGAAGCCAACAAACAAGGCATTCAGGTTGCGACTGGTGATGGCATCCTGAACCTGCTCTCGTTACAACCTGCGGGTAAGAAAGCGATGAGCGCGCAAGACCTCCTGAACTCTCGTCGGGAATGGTTTGTTCCGGGCAACCGTCTGGTCTGATAGTCCACTCTTCTAAGCCCGGTCTTGCCGAGCATTTTTATACTTATGAAAAAACAACGTAATTTACGTAGCATGGCGGCCCAGGCCGTTGAACAAGTCGTCGAGCAAGGGCAATCATTAAGCAACATTCTGCCACCGCTCCAGCAAAAAGTTTCCGATAAAGACAAAGCACTTCTTCAAGAGTTGTGCTTTGGCGTACTGCGTACGCTTTCGCAGTTAGACTGGCTGATTAATAAGTTAATGGCCCGTCCGATGACCGGCAAACAGCGCACTGTGCATTACCTGATTATGGTTGGTTTGTATCAACTGCTTTATACCCGCATTCCACCTCATGCTGCGCTGGCTGAAACGGTTGAAGGCGCTATCGCAATTAAGCGTCCGCAACTTAAAGGGTTGATTAACGGTGTATTACGCCAGTTCCAGCGTCGGCAAGAAGAGTTATTAGCCGAGTTTAATACCCGTGATGCACGTTATCTGCATCCTTCCTGGTTGCTGAAGCGTCTGCAAAAAGCGTATCCAGAGCAGTGGCAATCCATCGCCGAAGCCAATAACCAGCGTCCGCCAATGTGGCTGCGTATTAATCGTACGCATCATTCCCGCGACAGCTGGCTTGCATTGCTGGATGAAGCAGGAATGAAAGGTTTCCCGCATGCGGATTACCCTGATGCTGTACGGCTGGAAACACCTGCACCTGTTCATGCGCTACCTGGTTTTGAAGACGGATGGGTTACCGTTCAGGATGCATCAGCACAAGGTTGCATGACCTGGCTTGCGCCACAAAACGGTGAACACATCTTGGATCTTTGTGCCGCCCCCGGCGGTAAAACAACGCATATCCTTGAGGTGGCACCAGAAGCGCAGGTTGTTGCGGTTGATATTGACGAACAGCGCCTCTCTCGCATTTACGACAATTTAAAACGCCTTGGTATGAAGGCAACCGTGAAACAAGGTGATGGCCGTTACCCTTCCCAATGGTGTGGCGAGCAACAGTTTGATCGCATTTTATTAGATGCGCCTTGTTCAGCAACGGGGGTGATTCGTCGCCATCCAGATATTAAATGGTTACGTCGCGATCGCGATATCCCGGAACTCGCGCAATTGCAGTCTGAAATTCTCGACGCCATTTGGCCGCATTTAAAATCCGGTGGAACCCTGGTCTATGCCACCTGTTCGGTGTTACCGGAAGAGAATAGCCTGCAGATTAAAGCCTTTTTGCAACGTACCGCTGATGCCGAACTTTGCGAAACAGGAACACCAGAGCAACCGGGTAAACAAAATCAGCCTGGTGCCGAAGAGGGCGACGGCTTCTTTTACGCTAAGCTAATCAAAAAGTGATGAGATAACGGGTCGCGACTGATGAAAATTATCATTCTGGGTGCCGGCCAGGTTGGCGGCACACTGGCGGAAAACCTGGTTGGCGAGAACAACGATATTACTGTTGTCGATACCAACGGTGAGCGTCTGCGGACCTTGCAGGATAAATTTGACCTGCGAGTCGTGCAGGGGCATGGCTCTCATCCACGCGTATTGCGGGAGGCAGGTGCCGACGACGCCGATATGCTGGTTGCTGTAACCAGTTCAGATGAAACCAATATGGTTGCCTGCCAGGTAGCCTACTCACTTTTCAACACCCCTAATCGCATCGCTCGCATCCGCTCACCAGACTACGTACGCGATGCCGATAAGCTATTTCATTCAGATGCTGTACCGATTGATCATCTGATCGCACCAGAGCAGTTGGTTATCGATAATATTTACCGACTGATTGAGTATCCAGGCGCATTGCAGGTGGTGAACTTCGCTGAGGGTAAAGTCAGCCTCGCTGTAGTTAAAGCCTATTATGGCGGCCCGCTGATTGGTAATGCACTTTCGACCATGCGCGAACATATGCCACATATCGATACTCGTGTGGCAGCAATTTTCCGCCACGATCGCCCCATTCGTCCACAAGGTTCGACCATTGTTGAAGCTGGTGATGAAGTGTTCTTTATTGCCGCTTCACAGCATATCCGCGCGGTGATGAGTGAATTACAGCGACTGGAAAAACCGTATAAACGGATCATGCTGGTTGGTGGCGGTAATATCGGTGCAGGGCTGGCGCGTCGTCTGGAAAAAGATTACAGCGTTAAACTCATCGAACGTAATCAGCAGCGCGCTGCCGAACTGGCGGAAAAGTTGCAGAATACGATCGTCTTTTTTGGTGATGCGTCGGATCAAGAACTGCTGGCCGAAGAACATATCGATCAAGTTGATCTGTTTATTGCCGTCACCAACGATGACGAGGCCAATATCATGTCCGCCATGCTTGCCAAACGTATGGGTGCGAAAAAGGTGATGGTATTGATCCAGCGTCGCGCTTATGTGGATCTGGTTCAGGGGAGCGTGATCGATATTGCAATTTCACCACAACAAGCAACTATTTCTGCGTTGCTTAGCCATGTGCGAAAAGCAGATATTGTTGGTGTTTCCTCATTGCGCCGCGGCGTAGCAGAAGCTATTGAAGCCGTTGCTCACGGTGATGAAAGCACCTCACGCGTTGTCGGCAGAGTCATTGACGAAATCAAGCTACCGCCAGGAACGATTATTGGAGCGGTGGTACGTGGAAACGACGTGATGATTGCCAATGACAATCTGCGCATTGAGCAAGGCGATCACGTAATTATGTTCCTCACAGATAAAAAGTTTATTACCGACGTCGAAAGACTCTTCCAGCCAAGCCCTTTCTTCTTGTAATTAATAAGGCGTCTAATGACGCCTTATTATTTCCCTTTGATTATCAAGGATTAATTAAATTCATTCCTGGCAGGAAAATGGCTTAACATTTGTTAGACGTAAGCGCCCCATCAGCGACGTCTTGTGAAAATTGTCCTGTCTGGCAACAATCGCGCCCATCTATATTGATGGACA
>NZ_JBDYCV010000135.1:0-9138 GCF_040495915.1 Shigella sp. FJ200513
GGTGGAGCTGCATGACAAGGTCATCGGGCATTATCTGAACATAAAACACTATCAGTAAGTTGGAGTCATTACCCGGTCTGGGTATTGGCGAAGCGCCATTTATGCCTGCGGGAGTAAAGTCGATCACCGACTGGTATGCACAAAAAGAACGCGGCACGGCGCTGGGGATTTTTAACTCATCTACCGTTATCGGTCAGGCTATCGCGCCTCCTGCTCTTGTATTGATGCAGCTGGCATGGGGCTGGCGGACGATGTTCGTTATCATCGGCGTGGCAGGGATTCTGGTTGGGATCTGTTGGTACGCGTGGTATCGCAACCGGGCGCAGTTTGTCCTGACTGACGAAGAACGGACGTATCTCTCCGCGTCGGTTAAACCGCGTCCACAGCTGCAATTTAGCGAGTGGCTGGCGCTGTTTAAGCATCGGACAACCTGGGGGATGATTTTAGGTTTCTCTGGCGTCAATTATACCGGTTGGCTTTACATTGCGTGGTTACCCGGTTATTTGCAAGCCGAACAAGGTTTCAGTCTGGCGAAAACCGGTTGGGTAGCGGCGATTCCTTTCCTCGCGGCGGCGGTCGGGATGTGGGTTAACGGTATTGTGGTCGATCGGCTGGCGAAAAAAGGCTACGACCTGGCGAAGACGCGTAAAACGGCTATTGTCTGCGGTTTGATGATGTCGGCATTAGGCACGTTGCTGGTCGTGCAATCTTCCTCGCCAGCTCAGGCGGTAGCGTTTATCTCAATGGCGCTGTTCTGCGTGCATTTCGCGGGAACGTCTGCATGGGGACTGGTGCAGGTGATGGTGTCAGAAACAAAAGTGGCTTCCATCGCCGGGATTCAAAACTTTGGCAGTTTTGTTTTTGCTTCCTTTGCTCCGATCGTAACCGGTTGGGTAGTGGATACCACACACTCGTTTAATCTGGCGCTGGTTATCGCGGCCTGTGTGACGTTCACCGGGGCGCTGTGTTACTTCTTTATTGTCAAAGATCGCATTGAGTAATCGTTACTATCAGGCTCTCTTGCTGTGGGCCTGTAGAATAAAAAAAAGCGGATCCTGGAGATCCGCAAAAGTTCACGTTGGCTTTAGTTATTCGAGTTGAGAAACTCTCGAAACGGGCAGTGACTTCAAGGGTTAAAAGAGGTGCCGCTCCGTTTCTGTGAGCAATTATCAGTCAGAATGCTTGATAGGGATAATCGTTCATTGCTATTCTACCTATCGCCATGAACTATCGTGGCGATGGAGGATGGATAATGAATATTCGTGATCTTGAGTACCTGGTGGCATTGGCTGAACACCGCCATTTTCGGCGTGCGGCAGATTCCTGCCACGTTAGCCAGCCGACGCTTAGCGGCCAAATTCGTAAGCTGGAAGATGAGCTGGGCGTGATGTTGCTGGAGCGGACCAGCCGTAAAGTGTTGTTCACCCAGGCGGGAATGCTGCTGGTGGATCAGGCGCGTACCGTGCTGCGTGAGGTGAAAGTCCTTAAAGAGATGGCAAGCCAGCAGGGTGAGACGATGTCCGGACCGCTGCATATTGGTTTGATTCCTACGGTTGGACCATACCTGCTACCGCATATTATCCCGATGCTGCACCAGACATTTCCAAAGCTGGAAATGTATCTGCATGAAGCACAGACCCACCAGTTACTGGCGCAACTGGACAGCGGCAAACTCGATTGCGTGATCCTCGCGCTGGTGAAAGAGAGCGAAGCATTCATTGAAGTGCCGTTGTTTGATGAGCCAATGTTGCTGGCTATCTATGAAGATCACCCGTGGGCGAACCGCGAATGCGTACTGATGGCCGATCTGGCAGGGGAAAAACTGCTGATGCTGGAAGATGGTCACTGTTTGCGCGATCAGGCAATGGGTTTCTGCTTTGAAGCCGGGGCGGATGAAGATACACACTTCCGCGCGACCAGCCTGGAAACTCTGCGCAACATGGTGGCGGCAGGTAGCGGGATCACTTTATTGCCAGCGCTGGCTGTGCCGCCGGAGCGCAAACGCGATGGGGTTGTTTATCTGCCATGCATTAAGCCGGAACCATGCCGCACTATTGGCCTGGTTTATCGTCCTGGCTCACCGCTGCGCAGCCGCTATGAGCAGCTGGCAGAGGCCATCCGCGCAAGAATGGATGGCCATTTCGATAAAGTGTTAAAACAGGCGGTTTAAACCGTTTAACGCAGCTACCCGATAGGCTTCCGCCATCGTCGGGTAGTTAAAGGTGGTGTTGACGAAGTACTCAATAGTGTTGCCGCCACCTTTCTGTTCCATAATCGCCTGACCGATATGAATAATTTCGGCAGCGCGCTCGCCAAAGCAGTGAATACCCAGAATCTCTTTTGTTTCCCGATGGAACAAAATTTTCAGCGTGCCCACGTTCATGCCGACGATTTGTGCACGTGCCAGATGTTTGAACTGGGCGCGGCCCACTTCATACGGCACTTTCATCGCGGTCAGCTGCTGTTCGGTTTTGCCCACAGAGCTGATTTCCGGGATGGTGTAAATGCCGGTAGGGATATCTTCAATCAGATGTGCGGTGGCTTCGCCTTTTACCAGCGCCTGCGCGGCAATGCGCCCCTGGTCATAGGCCGCTGATGCCAGGCTCGGATAACCAATCACGTCGCCCACCGCGTAAACGTGCGGCTGTGCGGTCTGATACATGCTGTTGACCTTCAGCTGTCCGCGACTGTCAGTTTCCAGCCCAATGTTCTGTAACGCCAGCGAATCGGTATTACCGGTACGACCGTTGGCATAGAGCAGGCAGTCAGCTTTCAGTTTTTTACCCGACTTCAGATGCATGATCACACCGTCGTCACAGCTTTCGATCTTCTCGTACTCTTCGTTGTGACGAATCACTACGCCACTGTTCCAGAAGTGGTAGGAGAGAGAATCTGACATCTCTTGATCGAGAAATGCCAGCAGGCGATCGCGGGTGTTGATCAGATCCACTTTTACATCCATACCGCGGAAGATCGACGCATATTCACAGCCGATCACTCCAGCACCATAGATAAGTACATGGCGCGGTTCGTGGTGCATGCTAAGAATTGAGTCGCTGTCGTAAATGCGTGGATGGGTGAAATCAACATCTGTTGGATGATATGGACGAGAGCCGCAGGCAATAACAAATTTTTCAGCGGTTAGTGTTTCAACGCTGCCGTCCGGGCAATCCAGCGCCAACGTATGCTCGTCAACAAAGCGAGCGTTCCCCTGCAATATTTCACAGTGATTACGTTCGTAAAATCCCTGACGCATGCGCGTTTGTTGATTAATCACGTTATCGGCATGGTTAAGGATATCGGCAAAAGAAGAGCGGAGCAGTCGGGAATGGTCGCTGTATAGTGGGTTTTGATTGAATTCTATAATGCGGCTGACGGCGTGACGGAGAGCTTTCGACGGGATGGTGCCCCAGTGGGTGCAACCGCCGCCAACATTTTGATAACGCTCGATAACTGCGACGCGCGCACCTTGCTTAACCAGGCCCATTGCAGCGCCTTCGCCGCCGGGGCCGGAACCTATTACTATGGCATCGTAATCGTAGGAATGTGGCATGGTAGGGCTTACCTGTTCTTATACATAAAAGCAACAGAATGGTAACATTCTATCGCGGGTAAGCCAATTGATCCCCGTCATTTATCTGGCTATATCCTGAGCGGCCTTTGCTTTGTCTGTTTCTTACTTTTGCCCTGACGTTTTATTGGATTTTTATCGACGATACTCTCCGTTTAAGCGGCAGGTTTCCGCTGTACGTAAAAGAACCGGCCAGTAAATATGTTTTATTGCGTTACCGTTCATTCACAATACTGGAGCAATCCAGTATGTTCATTCTCTGGTATAGTGCCAGCAGTACTTTTGGCAAGGATTCAGACATCGTGATGGGCGTAAGAGCGCAACAAAAAGAAAAAACCCGCCGTTCGCTGGTGGAAGCCGCATTTAGCCAATTAAGTGCTGAACGCAGCTTCGCCAGCCTGAGTTTGCGTGAAGTGGCGCGTGAAGCGGGCATTGCTCCCACCTCTTTTTATCGGCATTTCCGCGACGTAGACGAACTGGGTCTGACCATGGTTGATGAGAGCGGTTTAATGCTACGCCAACTCATGCGCCAGGCGCGTCAGCGTATCGCCAAAGGCGGGAGTGTGATCCGTACCTCGGTCTCCACATTTATGGAGTTCATCGGTAATAATCCTAACGCCTTCCGGTTATTATTGCGGGAACGCTCCGGCACCTCCGCTGCGTTTCGTGCCGCCGTTGCGCGTGAAATTCAGCACTTCATTGCGGAACTTGCGGACTATCTGGAACTCGAAAACCATATGCCGCGTGCGTTTACTGAAGCGCAAGCCGAAGCAATGGTGACAATTGTCTTCAGTGCGGGTGCCGAGGCGTTGGACGTCGGCGTCGAACAACGTCGGCAATTAGAAGAGCGACTGGTACTGCAACTGCGAATGATTTCGAAAGGGGCTTATTACTGGTATCGCCGTGAACAAGAGAAAACCGCAATTATTCCGGGAAATGTGAAGGACGAGTAATGAAACAAGCAAATCAAGATAGAGGTACGCTGCTGCTGGCGTTGGTTGCTGGTTTATCGATTAATGGTACTTTCGCAGCGCTGTTTAGCTCCATTGTGCCATTTTCTGTATTCCCGATTATTTCCCTGGTGCTGACGGTTTACTGCCTGCATCAACGTTATCTTAATCGCACCATGTCGGTAGGCTTGCCGGGTCTGGCAGCTGCCTGTTTTATTCTCGGCGTACTGCTGTACAGCACGGTAGTTCGTGCGGAATATCCGGATATCGGCTCTAACTTCTTCCCGGCAGTACTCTCCGTCATTATGGTGTTCTGGATTGGCGCGAAGATGCGTAACCGTAAGCAGGAAGTTGCTGAGTAATCGGTATCATGCCGGATGCTGGCGCATCCGGCATGGGTTTTACTTCGCGGTCAGTAATACGCCGCACTCCATATGGTGCGTGTAGGGGAACTGATCAAACAGAGCCAGACGTTCGACCTTGTGCGTCTGGCTTAATGTTTCCAGATTTTTGCATAACGTTTCCGGATTGCAGGAGATATACAGAATACGTGGATACGCCTGCACCATTTTCTCGGTTTCACTGTCCAGACCGCTGCGCGGTGGGTCGACAAAAATGGTTTCGAACTGATAGCTCTTTAAGTCGATCCCTTGCAGGCGGTTAAACTCGCGCACACCATTCATCGCCTGAGTAAATTCTTCTGCCGCCATACGAATAATTTGTACGTTATCAATATGGTTAGCGGCAATGTTGTATTGCGCGGCAGCGACTGACGGTTTGGCGATTTCGGTGGCTAATACCCGATCAAAATTGCGCGCCAGCGCTAATGAAAAGTTACCGTTGCCGCAGTACAGCTCCAGTAAATCGCCTTTTGAGCCTTTGGTTACGTCCAGCGCCCATTCCAGCATCTGAATATTCATCGCCGCGTTCGGCTGGGTAAAGCTGTTTTCTACCTGACGATAGATCATCTCTTTCCCTGCGACCGGCAGACGCTCGTCGATGTAATCTTGATCCAGCGCGATTTTGGTTTTCGTTGCCCGACCAATCAGATGCACATTCAGATTCTGCGCGCGCAGTGCATCGCGCAGTGCTTCCGCTTCCTGACGCCACTCATCATCCAGCTTTTTATGGTACAGCAGGGAAACCACCGCCTGATTACTCAGCGTGGTGAGGTAATCAATCTGGAACAACTTGTGGCGCAGAACGGGATTATTACGCACACCCGCAATCATCGCCGTCATCAACTGGTTGATGAGTTCACTGGCGGCGGGGAAGCTATCCACGCGGATGCGGCTTTTGGTTTGTTGATCGAAAATGATGTGATACAGGTCATCGCCATCGTGCCAGATGCGGAACTCCGCGCGCATCCGGTAATGACTGACCGGCGAGCGAAACACTTCCGGAACCAGGTCAGAAAACGGTGCCATCATACTTTGCAAACGTACCACTTTTTCGGCTAACTGCGCTTCATACTGTTCTGTTGGAAGGTGTTCGGGGGTCATGATGTATCCTGAAAAATTAAAGTACGCGGCGATTGTAGGGATTGCTCATCAGATGTCCAGATCTTGATGAATTCCTATTTGTGAGCTACGTCTGGACAGTAACTTGTTACAACCTGTAGCATCCACTTGCCGGTCCTGTGAGTTAATAGGGAATCCAGTGCGAATCTAGAGCTGACGCGCAGCGGTAAGGAAAGGTGCGATGATTGCGTTATGCGGACACTGCCATCCGGTGGGAAGTCATCATCTCTTAGTATCTTAGATACCCCTCCAAGCCCGAAGACCTGCCGGCCAACGTCGCATCTGGTTCTCATCATCGCGTAATATTGATGAAACCTGCGGCATCCTTCTTCTATTGTGGATGCTTTACAATGATTAAAAAAGCTTCGCTGCTGACGGCGTGTTCCGTCACGGCATTTTCCGCTTGGGCACAGGATACCAGCCCGGATACTCTCGTCGTTACTGCTATCCGTTTTGAACAGCCGCGCAGCACTGTGCTTGCACCAACCACCGTTGTGACCCGTCAGGATATCGACCGCTGGCAGTCGACCTCGGTCAATGATGTGCTGCGCCGTCTTCCGGGCGTCGATATCACCCAAAACGGCGGTTCAGGTCAGCTCTCATCTATTTTTATTCGCGGTACAAATGCCAGTCATGTGCTGGTGTTAATTGATGGCGTCCGCCTGAATCTGGCGGGGGTGAGTGGTTCTGCCGACCTTAGCCAGTTCCCTATTGCGCTTGTCCAGCGTATTGAATATATCCGTGGACCGCGCTCCGCTGTTTATGGTTCCGATGCAATAGGCGGGGTGGTGAATATCATCACGACGCGCGATGAACCCGGAACGGAAATTTCAGCAGGGTGGGGAAGCAATAGTTATCAGAACTATGATGTCTCTACGCAGCAACAACTGGGGGATAAAACACGGGTAACGCTGTTGGGCGATTATGCCCATACTCATGGTTATGATGTTGTTGCCTATGGTAATACCGGAACGCAAGCGCAGACAGATAACGATGGTTTTTTAAGTAAAACGCTTTATGGGGCGCTGGAGCATAACTTTACTGATGCCTGGAGCGGCTTTGTTCGCGGCTATGGCTATGATAACCGTACCAATTATGACGCGTATTATTCTCCCGGTTCACCGTTGCTCGATACCCGTAAACTCTATAGCCAAAGTTGGGACGCCGGGCTGCGCTATAACGGCGAACTGATTAAATCACAACTCATTACCAGCTATAGCCATAGCAAAGATTACAACTACGATCCCCATTATGGTCGTTATGATTCGTCGGCGACGCTCGATGAGATGAAGCAATACACCGTCCAGTGGGCAAACAATGTCATCGTTGGTCACGGTAGTATTGGTGCGGGTGTCGACTGGCAGAAACAGACTACGACGCCGGGTACAGGTTATGTTGAGGATGGATATGATCAACGTAATACCGGCATCTATCTGACCGGGCTGCAACAAGTCGGCGATTTTACCTTTGAAGGCGCAGCACGCAGCGACGATAACTCACAGTTTGGTCGTCATGGAACCTGGCAAACCAGCGCCGGTTGGGAATTCATCGAAGGTTATCGCTTCATTGCTTCCTACGGGACATCTTATAAGGCACTAAATCTGGGGCAACTGTATGGCTTCTACGGAAATCCGAATCTGGACCCGGAGAAAAGCAAACAGTGGGAAGGCGCGTTTGAAGGCTTAACCGCTGGGGTGAACTGGCGTATTTCCGGATATCGTAACGATGTCAGTGACTTGATCGATTATGATGATCACACCCTGAAATATTACAACGAAGGGAAAGCGCGGATTAAGGGTGTCGAGGCGACAGCCAATTTTGATACCGGACCACTGACGCATACTGTGAGTTATGATTATGTCGATGCGCGCAATGCGATTACCGACACGCCGTTGTTACGCCGTGCTAAACAGCAGGTGAAATACCAGCTCGACTGGCAGTTGTATGACTTCGACTGGGGTATTACTTATCAGTATTTAGGCACTCGCTATGATAAGGATTACTCATCTTATCCTTATCAAACCGTTAAAATGGGCGGTGTGAGCTTGTGGGATCTTGCGGTTGCGTATCCGGTCACCTCTCACCTGACAGTTCGTGGTAAAATAGCCAACCTGTTCGACAAAGATTATGAGACAGTCTATGGCTACCAAACTGCAGGACGGGAATACACCTTGTCTGGCAGCTACACCTTCTGAACCACGTCCCACCGTGCTGGTGTTTGACTCCGGCGTCGGTGGGTTGTCGGTCTATGACGAGATCCGGCATCTCTTACCGGATCTCCATTACATTTATGCTTTCGATAACGTCGCTTTCCCGTATGGCGAAAAAAGCGAAGCGTTTATTGTTGAGCGAGTGGTGGCAATTGTCACCGCGGTGCAAGAACGTTATCCCCTTGCGCTGGCTGTGGTCGCTTGCAACACCGCCAGTACCGTTTCACTTCCTGCATTACGCGAAAAGTTCGACTTCCCGGTTGTTGGTGTCGTGCCGGCGATTAAACCTGCTGCACGTCTGACGGCAAATGGCATTGTCGGATTACTGGCAACCCGCGGAACAGTTAAACGTTCTTATACTCATGAGCTGATCGCGCGTTTCGCTAATGAATGCCAGATAGAAATGCTGGGCTCGGCAGAGATGGTTGAGTTGGCTGAAGCGAAGCTGCATGGCGAAGATGTTTCTCTGGATGCACTAAAACGTATCCTACGCCCGTGGTTAAGAATGAAAGAGCCGCCAGATACCGTTGTATTGGGTTGCACCCATTTCCCTCTACTACAAGAAGAACTGTTACAAGTGCTGCCAGAGGGAACCCGGCTGGTGGATTCTGGCGCAGCGATTGCTCGCCGAACGGCCTGGTTGTTAGAACATGAAGCCCCGGATGCAAAATCTGCCGATGCGAATATTGCCTTTTGTATGGCAATGACGCCAGAAGCTGAACAATTATTGCCCGTTTTACAGCGTTACGGCTTCGAAACGCTCGAAAAACTGGCAGTTTTAGGCTGATTTGGTTGAATGTTGCGCGGTCGGAAAATTATTTTAAATTTCCTCTTGTCAGGCCGGAATAACTCCCTATAATGCGCCACCACTGACACGGAACAACGGC
>NZ_JBDYCV010000136.1:0-8913 GCF_040495915.1 Shigella sp. FJ200513
GAGCTGCATGACAAGGTCATCGGGCATTATCTGAACATAAAACACTATCAGTAAGTTGGAGTCATTACCGAATTGTTCAGGTTCAATACCTGGTAGGTCTATCCACTTGCTCCACTGACGGTCGGGCGTGAGCTGTTTACGCCAGCGAACGCGACTTTCCCCTACTTCAAAAGAGACGTCATCATCTACGGGTATCGCTTTGCCTGATAATTGACCAAAGGGATAACGATGCAGACCCTTATTGTCGCGAAAAACCAGCAGTGAATGAGGTATCCAGCGAATTATCTCAAATGAGTCTGCATTCGCCGTAAGGTGAACGCCATTTAAATAAATATTCTGCCCACTGCGGATAAGCAGATCATTGGAATATGAATTTCTGTTTACACTCATAAGACGTGGATTAATACCCCACCATCTTTTTTCTAATACAGTAACATCACTGCTGCTCCCCTGACGTCGACCGGACAAGTAGAGATTTTTACTATCCACCAGCGTGGTAGAGTTACCTTCGATAGCTTTTAGTGTCGCCAGCTCAACACGTGACGCGCCGCTATTACTTTCGGTGCGCTGTCCGTCAAAATAGAGGCTATATTTATCGACCGCGAAGCGGCCCATAGCCTGAAAGCTGGCAATATCGACAGTGAGTGTTCCCGGTGGATTGCTAACGATTTTGCCACGCCAGAGAATAACGCGGCCGTCTGTCACCCAGTGGTATTCCTCATTTTCTATGCTTATTTCATCGGAAGGTATATAACCCGTTTTCCCAGAGATATTTTTCACAAGGCGCAAACCGGCCCTGCTCATCTCCGGAAACTGGGCAATGATTTTCTTATCCCCCCAATAACCTTTACCGTAAGACATAACACCGTGATCATTGTAATAGTCGAACCCTATGGCCTGTACAGCAGGCGTCAGAAATGTGTGTCCCAACAGGATGAGTGCAACTGTGATTATTTGACCCTTCATTTTGTCGCCTCATTGCGCGGGGCAGGAATAAATTCGCCGTCATCAGTAATTTTTCCGTCCAGATATCCCGTTTTGTAATTTACGCCATAGACATATCCCGAATGTTGTTCCTTCCAGATTAAGCGAACTTGTTTCGGATCAGCGGTGCGGTATCGCCAGAGCTGCGCGCCATCAAAGCTGTAAATGTAGCGGTTATCGCGGGCATACCATCTGCGCAAAAAGGGATGGTCATTAAGATGGGCTTCGCGTTCATCCGGAGAACGGTTATCCAGTAAGATCAGCGGTCCGTCAGATTCAAACACGTGTAAACCGGAATGGTATGGCTACCCTTCGGCACGCGTAAGTAAATAGCCGTGGCGTTTCCCGGCGTTGAAACGTTTGTTGATAATAAGATTGGGATCATCAAGTTTCACGATCTCCAGCTTACGGTTACCAGACTCTGTTTCGATGATGGTATAAAGCGAGTCCTGATGCTGGGCGACAGCATCACTGATGGGTTGAAACTGCTCCGGATCGAGTCCGGGTAATTCTTCCTGTTTACAAGCAGGTCCTTTACGCCAGAACACTTTCTTTTCCAGCAGAGAAAAATCCAGACAGTGCTTTGTTAAATCTTCATCCCACGCCAGATTTTCCTTGTCGAGGACTTTACGCTGCAGCCCGTTTTTATCACGCCAGGTCAAGAGTGAGCCGGGCATCCAGCGCACGACGGAAAAGGTGTCCGGGTCGGCATCAAGCTGTTCGCCGTTGAGCAGGATTTTGGTCCGTGTACGAGCCAGGGTATCCCAGGGGCCAAATGGTACGGCAATGCAGGGGTTAAACGTGGTGGAAAACTTTCCTCGCTGATCCCAGGACTTCTGCGCCAGCACACGGAAACTCTCGGGGTCAGCGAGGCGATGCCCATTGATATACAAGAAATTAGCGTCACGTAATATCAGCCCCAGTAAGTCAGGATCCCAGGGAGGCCGGAATTCCACCTGATGCAGCGTTTTGATATCCAAGCTATTTCCACCACCATTGTCATCGGTGCGCTTGCCTTCAAAATAGAGACTGTGTTTATCTGCGGCAAAATCACCCCATGCCTTGAACGAGGCGACATCGACGGGAGGTGTGCCGGGAGGGTTTTGCACAACTTCACCCGCGTAGAGGATATTGCGACCATCGCTATGCCATGAATAATGAGGATACCAGGCCTGTGCGCCCTCATAGAGGTAGTCGGTTGTCAAATCAGTCAGAGGCGGTTCTTTATCCCATTCGTCTAGTGTTGTCGGGTCTATTAATAAATTGGGTAACCGACGCAAACTCTTGTAATTCACGTCAGGTAGAGAAAGATTTGTTTCTTTATAAGGGCGCAGGTACACCACGCCTTTTCCCTGTTTCTGGTAAATATTATGTTCAGGTGCGGAAAGCCGACATCCCCATGCCGACGATAAAAACAATGAACAAGACAACAAACAAACCACATTGCGATAGTGCATAAAGCCATCCTGGCGCGAGGTGTTGATCACGAAACTGCCAGCAGAACATAAATCCTCACGAGTAAGCGTTATACTCGCAGCATTTCCTCACTTTTCAGACTTCATAAAGAGTCGCTAAACGCTTGCTTTTACGCCTTCTCCTGCGATGATAGAAAGCAGAAAGCGATGAACTTTACAGGCAATCCATAATGAAAAACGTGTTTAAGGCACTCACTGTATTACTTACTCTCTTCAGCCTGACGGGCTGCGGTCTGAAAGGTCCGCTCTATTTCCCGCCTGCAGATAAAAACGCACCGCCGCCGACCAAACCGGTAGAGACGCAAACGCAATCCACGGTGCCGGATAAAAACGATCGCGCCACTGGCGATGGTCCATCCCAGGTGAATTACTAAAAGTCAGTTTCTGTACCCGCGTGATTGGAGTAAATGATGCAGTTCTCGAAAATGCATGGCCTTGGCAACGATTTTATGGTCGTCGACGCGGTAACGCAGAATGTCTTTTTTTCACCGGAGCTGATTCGTCGCCTGGCGGATCGGCACCTGGGGGTAGGGTTTGACCAGCTGCTGGTGGTTGAGCCGCCGTATGATCCTGAACTGGATTTTCACTATCGCATTTTCAATGCTGATGGCAGTGAAGTGGCGCAGTGCGGTAACGGTGCGCGCTGCTTTGCCCGTTTTGTGCGTCTGAAAGGACTGACCAATAAGCGTGATATCCGCGTCAGCACCGCCAACGGGCGGATGGTTCTGACCGTCACCGATGATGATCTGGTCCGCGTAAATATGGGCGAACCCAACTTCGAACCTTCCGCCGTGCCGTTTCGCGCTAACAAAGCGGAAAAGACCTATATTATGCGCGCCGCCGAGCAGACAATCTTATGCGGCGTGGTGTCGATGGGAAATCCGCATTGCGTGATTCAGGTCGATGATGTCGATACCGCGGCGGTAGAAACGCTTGGTCCTGTTCTGGAAAGTCACGAGCGTTTTCCGGAGCGCGCCAATATCGGTTTTATGCAAGTGGTTAAGCGCGAGCATATTCGTTTACGCGTTTATGAGCGTGGGGCAGGAGAAACCCAGGCCTGCGGCAGCGGCGCGTGTGCGGCGGTGGCGGTAGGGATTCAGCAAGGTTTGCTGGACGAAGAAGTACGCGTGGAACTCCCCGGCGGTCGTCTTGATATCGCCTGGAAAGGTCCGGGTCACCCGTTATATATGACTGGCCCGGCGGTACATGTCTACGATGGATTTATTCATCTATGAAGCAACCAGGGGAAGAACTGCAGGAAACACTCACGGAGCTTGATGACCGGGCGGTTGTCGATTATCTGATTAAAAATCCTGAGTTTTTTATCCGCAATGCGCGCGCAGTAGAAGCGATACGTGTGCCGCATCCGGTACGCGGCACCGTTTCGTTGGTCGAGTGGCACATGGCCCGCGCACGTAATCACATTCATGTTCTGGAAGAGAACATGGCGTTGTTGATGGAGCAGGCTATCGCCAACGAAGGGCTGTTTTATCGCCTACTCTACCTGCAGCGCAGTCTCACCGCCGCCAGCAGTCTCGACGATATGCTGATGCGCTTTCACCGCTGGGCGCGCGATCTCGGCCTAGCTGGTGCGAGTCTGCGCCTGTTTCCAGATCGCTGGCGCTTAGGTGCGCCGTCGAACCACACTCATCTGGCATTAAGCCGTCAGTCTTTCGAACCGCTGCGTATTCAGCGTTTGGGGCAGGAACAGCACTATCTTGGGCCGCTTAACGGACCGGAGCTGCTGGTGGTGCTACCGGAAGCGAAAGCGGTGGGATCGGTGGCGATGTCGATGCTGGGAAGCGATGCTGATTTGGGTGTTGTGCTGTTTACCAGTCGCGATGCCAGTCACTATCAACAAGGGCAGGGAACGCAGTTACTTCATGAAATTGCGCTGATGTTGCCGGAGCTTCTGGAGCGTTGGATTGAACGCGTATGACCGATTTACACACCGATGTAGAACGCTACCTACGTTATCTGAGCGTGGAGCGTCAGCTTAGCCCGATAACCCTACTTAACTACCAGCGTCAGCTTGAGGCGATCATCAATTTTGCCAGCGAAAACGGCCTGCAAAGCTGGCAACAATGCGATGCAGCGATGGTACGCAATTTTGCTGTACGCAGTCGCCGTAAAGGGCTGGGAGCAGCAAGTCTGGCGTTACGGCTTTCTGCGCTACGTAGCTTTTTTGACTGGCTGGTCAGCCAGAACGAACTCAAAGCTAACCCGGCGAAAGGAGTTTCGGCACCGAAAGCGCCGCGTCATCTGCCGAAAAATATCGACGTCGACGATATGAATCGGCTGCTGGATATTGATATCAACGATCCCCTCGCTGTACGCGACCGTGCAATGCTGGAAGTGATGTACGGCGCGGGTCTGCGTCTTTCCGAGCTGGTGGGGCTGGATATCAAACACCTCGACCTGGAGTCCGGCGAAGTGTGGGTGATGGGGAAAGGCAGCAAAGAGCGCCGCCTGCCGATTGGTCGCAACGCTGTGGCGTGGATTGAGCACTGGCTTGATTTGCGCGACCTGTTTGGTAGCGAAGACGACGCGCTTTTTCTGTCGAAACTGGGCAAGCGTATCTCCGCGCGTAATGTGCAGAAACGCTTTGCCGAATGGGGCATAAAACAAGGGCTGAATAATCACGTTCACCCACATAAATTACGTCACTCGTTCGCTACGCATATGCTGGAGTCGAGCGGCGATCTTCGTGGTGTGCAGGAGCTACTGGGTCATGCCAACCTCTCCACCACGCAAATCTATACTCATCTTGATTTTCAACACCTTGCCTCGGTGTACGATGCGGCGCATCCACGCGCCAAACGGGGGAAATAATGCGTTTTTACCGGCCTTTGGGGCGCATCTCGGCGCTCACCTTTGACCTGGATGATACCCTTTACGATAACCGTCCGGTGATTTTGCGCACCGAGCGAGAGGCGCTTACCTTTGTGCAAAATTATCATCCGGCGCTGCGCAGCTTCCAGAATGAAGATCTGCAACGCCTGCGCCAGGCGGTACGGGAAGCGGAACCCGAGATTTATCACGACGTGACACGTTGGCGTTTTCGTTCGATTGAACAAGCGATGCTCGACGCCGGGCTGAGTGCCGAAGAAGCCAGTGCAGGCGCACACGCAGCAATGATTAACTTTGCCAAATGGCGCAGCCGAATCGACGTCCCGCAGCAAACTCACGACACCTTAAAACAGCTGGCGAAGAAATGGCCGCTGGTGGCGATCACCAACGGTAACGCCCAGCCGGAACTGTTTGGTTTGGGGGATTATTTTGAGTTTGTGCTGCGCGCTGGCCCGCACGGGCGCTCAAAACCGTTCAGCGATATGTACTTTTTGGCTGCGGAAAAACTCAACGTGCCGATCGGCGAGATCTTACATGTTGGGGACGATCTCACCACTGACGTGGGTGGGGCAATTCGCAGCGGAATGCAGGCTTGTTGGATCAGACCGGAAAATGGCGATCTGATGCAAACCTGGGACAGCCGTTTACTGCCACATCTGGAAATTTCCCGGTTGGCATCTCTGACCTCGCTGATATAATCAGCAAATCTGTATATATACCCAGCTTTTTGGCGGAGGGCGTTGCGCTTCTCCGCCCAACCTATTTTTACGCGGCGGTGCCAATGGACGTTTCTTACCTGCTCGACAGCCTTAATGACAAACAACGCGAAGCGGTGGCCGCGCCACGCAGCAACCTTCTGGTGCTGGCGGGCGCGGGCAGTGGTAAGACGCGCGTACTGGTGCATCGTATCGCCTGGCTGATGAGCGTGGAAAACTGCTCGCCATACTCGATTATGGCTGTGACGTTTACCAACAAAGCGGCGGCGGAGATGCGTCATCGTATCGGACAACTGATGGGCACCAGCCAGGGCGGCATGTGGGTAGGCACCTTCCACGGGCTGGCGCACCGCCTGCTGCGTGCGCACCATATGGACGCCAATCTGCCGCAGGATTTCCAGATCCTCGATAGCGAAGACCAGCTACGCCTGCTTAAGCGTCTGATCAAAGCCATGAACCTCGACGAGAAGCAGTGGCCGCCGCGCCAGGCAATGTGGTACATCAACAGCCAGAAAGATGAAGGCCTGCGTCCGCATCATATTCAAAGCTACGGTAATCCGGTGGAGCAGACCTGGCAGAAGGTGTATCAGGCGTATCAGGAAGCGTGCGATCGCGCGGGCCTGGTGGACTTCGCCGAGCTGCTGCTGCGCGCTCACGAACTGTGGCTTAACAAGCCGCATATCCTACAACACTACCGCGAACGTTTTACCAATATCCTGGTGGACGAATTCCAGGATACCAACAACATTCAGTACGCGTGGATCCGCCTGCTGGCGGGCGACACCGGCAAAGTGATGATCGTCGGTGATGACGACCAGTCAATCTACGGCTGGCGCGGGGCGCAGGTGGAGAATATTCAGCGTTTCCTTAATGATTTCCCCGGTGCCGAAATTATTCGTCTGGAGCAAAACTACCGCTCTACCAGCAATATTCTGAGCGCCGCTAACGCCCTGATTGAAAACAATAACGGGCGTCTGGGTAAAAAACTGTGGACCGATGGCGCGGACGGTGAGCCTATTTCCCTCTATTGCGCTTTTAACGAACTCGATGAAGCGCGTTTTGTGGTTAACCGCATCAAAACCTGGCAGGACAACGGCGGGGCGCTTGCCGAGTGCGCCATTCTCTACCGCAGTAACGCCCAGTCGCGTGTGCTGGAAGAAGCACTGTTGCAGGCGAGTATGCCGTACCGTATTTACGGCGGGATGCGCTTCTTCGAACGCCAGGAAATCAAAGATGCGCTCTCGTATCTGCGCCTGATTGCCAACCGTAACGACGACGCGGCCTTTGAGCGTGTGGTGAATACGCCAACGCGGGGTATTGGTGACCGGACGCTGGACGTGGTACGTCAGACATCGCGCGATCGCCAGTTAACACTCTGGCAGGCATGTCGTGAACTGTTGCAGGAAAAAGCCCTCGCCGGACGTGCTGCCAGCGCCTTACAGCGGTTTATGGAACTGATCGACGCCTTAGCGCAGGAAACTGCCGATATGCCGCTGCATGTACAGACTGACCGGGTAATTAAAGACTCCGGCCTGCGTACCATGTACGAGCAGGAGAAGGGCGAAAAAGGTCAGACGCGTATCGAAAACTTAGAGGAACTGGTGACGGCAACGCGCCAGTTCAGCTACAACGAAGAAGACGAAGATTTAATGCCGCTGCAGGCGTTCCTATCCCATGCGGCGCTGGAAGCAGGCGAAGGGCAGGCGGATACCTGGCAGGATGCGGTACAACTGATGACCATGCACTCGGCGAAAGGTCTGGAGTTCCCGCAGGTGTTTATCGTCGGTATGGAAGAGGGCATGTTCCCAAGCCAGATGTCGCTGGATGAAGGCGGGCGTCTGGAAGAAGAACGCCGTCTGGCCTACGTTGGCGTAACCCGCGCGATGCAGAAACTGACGCTGACCTACGCGGAAACTCGCCGTCTGTATGGCAAAGAGGTTTACCATCGCCCGTCGCGCTTTATTGGCGAGTTGCCGGAAGAGTGTGTGGAAGAGGTGCGCCTGCGCGCCACGGTAAGCCGCCCGGTCAGCCATCAGCGGATGGGTACGCCGATGGTCGAGAACGACAGCGGCTACAAGCTCGGCCAGCGTGTACGCCACGCTAAGTTTGGTGAAGGCACCATCGTCAATATGGAAGGCAGCGGTGAACATAGCCGTTTGCAGGTGGCATTCCAGGGCCAGGGAATCAAATGGCTGGTGGCAGCTTACGCCCGGCTGGAGTCGGTGTAACGTTGCCGGATGCGGTGCTGCGCACCTTATTTGGCCTAAAAAATCATTCAGATTCAATAAATTGCAACGTCATGTAGGCCGGATAAGGCGTTTACGCCGCATCCGGCATCAGCAGCATATTTAGTATCTGACACAAAGCTATCATTCTAACCTTTCCGCTCGACGGAAATCATGGTGACAAAAGGATAGCGTTGCCACGGGATTGCCCCGCCTTTCATATACATATGTGAAATCGTGCCACCAAGATAAAGCAGCTGCTCAACGTTCAGTTTCGCTTTGGCATAACAGGCAAAATCATAAAAATTTGTCGCCTGCTGGCTCAACAAAAACACGGCATTCCCATGTTTATTAATCCCAACACCGTTACGAATTTTACGTGAGGCGACGTTGGGATGAATACGCGGATTAATTACACCGTTTTCCATCAACATTGGTCCTGACTGCACCGCAAACTGAATATCTTTACTGGCTTTAAAAGCATCCAGACGAACGATGCCGACTTTATCTCCCGCGACATAAAACACGCCGCCAGGACGGATAAAGAAATTCCCTTCACCTGAAGCGAGATTTAACGCCACCTTCTGCTGTAATGCCGATCAGTTAAGGATCAGTTGACCGATCCAGTGGCTGTGTAAGAATCCGGAAACGCTCACTTGTTTC
>NZ_JBDYCV010000137.1:0-8847 GCF_040495915.1 Shigella sp. FJ200513
TGATGGAAATGGAAGCCACGCAAGCACCTTAAAATCACCATCATACACTAAATCAGTAAGTTGGCAGCATTACCGAACAATTCCATCTGATTACTGGCAATATTGCGCAATATAAAGATCGGCTGTATGTAACAAAATTATCGACATTTGGTGAAGACCAGCTTGAGATAATCCCGCTGGATACGCCAGACCTGGTCATTGATCGCTCATTTAATAGCGGCAAACAGCATGCTTACTTTATCCGCCAATTACGGTCAAAGAGCTTGCAAATTATTCCAGTTAACGGTTCGCTAACTAAAAACGATCGCTTCGCTTATGACGATCGCAATGTTTATACATGGACCGATACAGAGGTAAGGATTACGCCCTCCCCCTGCCCGGCGAAAACTCGTGTCAGAGAGGAGAACGTACGTGAAGTTCAAAACAGAGACATCATTATTCCGGTGACGGATGAATCATGCCGGAACGCAGCAGCAGAGGTGCAAACTTTGAAGCCCTGACCCCATGCCGCTATACTGCCGCCATCACTTAAAAACAGGATACAACAATGAACGACAGTGAATTTCATCGCCTGGCTGATCAACTGTGGCTGACCATTGAAGAGCGTCTGGACGACAGGGATGGCGACAGCGATATCGACTGCGAAATCAACGGCGGCGTACTGACCATTACCTTTGAAAACGGCAGCAAAATCATTATTAACCGCCAGGAGCCGCTGCACCAGGTGTGGCTGGCAACCAAACAGGGCGGCTACCATTTTGACCTGAAAGGCGATGAATGGATTTGCGATCGCAGCGGCGAAACCTTCTGGGATTTGCTGGAACAGGCGGCGACGCAACAGGCGGGTGAAACAGTCAGTTTCCGCTAAGATTGCATGCCGGATAAGCCTCGCTTTCCGGCACGCTCATCACGAAAAATACTGCTGTAATAGCGGCGTATCGTGATCCTGATTGGCGGGCGGCAGGTTGCCAATCGATTTTGTTCGGAACGGAATCACCTGTTCGCGACCATCAACCTTCACAATCTGATAGAACTGCGGCAGGTTGAAGTTGATGAAGCTTGAGCCGTAGGTGAAGCGGTCGTGCGATGACGAGTAGAAGCGACTGACGTCACGTACCAGCTCCTCTTTGCTGCCTTCGCAGTGGTGATACACCTCAACCCGGTTGCTTTCGTCGAGAATGTAGATATTAAAGCCATTCTCGTCTTGCGTTTCTTCGAAAAAGAACTGGATGATCCCTTCGCTGGCAAAGCCGTCCACCACCGCCGGTAATTTGACGTGATTGGTTTCAACCTGCACTGACAAGCCGTGCAGTTTGTTATGCGAAATAGCGCCATAAAACTCGATGGCGTTCTCCAGCTTCTGTACCGATACATTCAGGCGTTCGAAGAACAAGCCCCAGGTTTGACCAGAAACGCGCAGCGCCTTGAAACGCCCGGTTTCCTGGCGGGTGCTGGAAAGGCGCAGTTCAATACACTCAGAAACCAGTTGCTGCACGCGAGTACGGATTAAGCCGCGCAGATGCTGGCTATAACAGAAGACTTCCACGCTATCTGGCGGTGCGGCGTCCTGATGCATTTTGCCGAGAATAGTTTTCAGGGCTTCGATCATCGATTGCTCGCCGTTGAAGTGCAGCGTACGCACTTCGTTCCACGAGTTGCGGTACAGCAGGTCAACGCTACCTACCAGGCAATTTTGATTCTCGCCAAAGCTGAAGACATCCAGCTTACGGAAATCAAAATGCACCACCTGATTGCGGAACGCAGCTGTCGGGTCATATTCCAGGTTAACGATAATCGCCAGATGGCGAATCTCACACGGGCTGTAGAGCGCCTTCGGTGTCGGTGCAGGTAAGCGCAGCGGGAAATGGTGCGACACGTCGGCGACCATCTCCTGCAACTTAGGCAAATCGACAATGCCGTTACCTTTAATATACAAACGGGTGCGCGAGGTCAGCAGGCCGTTAAACCATGCCCACGCCACCAGTTTATTCAGGTAACGGTTATATTCCAGCGGCTGATGGCTGATGATCGACTCAATATTTGGCGCGCGGTTATACAGATACCAACCTGAACGGTTAGCCCGGCCCGGCGGCACATAAATAAAGGTCAGATTCGGTTCCGAGAGATCGGGTGAAATCTGCGGGTTTACCAGCGTCACTTTACCTGGCAATGCTTCAAACGCGGCATACAGTTTACGCGTCAGTACGCCGATATCCTGCGGACTGGCGGAGACGCTAAGGTTATTGCGACGCGCAAAGCGGATCAGATTACGGTAGCTCTGCATCATCGCGTCGAGCAGCTCGTTGTGCGCCTCACGCACCTGATCAATCTTCCAGTTAGCACGGTTATCGAGCATTGCCAGACGAGCTTCGTCCCAACCCCACTCGCTCACTAACTGGCTCAACACTGCGCGACGCCAGCCTACACAGGCGCGTTCACGGCTGAGTTTTTCGCACACTTTTAAATAGAAGCAGCGACGTACTAAATCCAGACGGGTGAAATCTTCAATCGCCGTCAGGTATTCAGTAACACGCTCCAGCATCATGCAGTATGGATCGAGGCCAAACGATACAATCTCGCCGTCGTGCAAACGCTGTTTGATATCTTTCGCCAGCAGACGTGGGTTCGGGTATTCCCAGGAATAGGCTTCCAGCAGCAGTGTTTTCAGCACCGCTTTGTATGGGGAATCGATACTCTTGTAGAGCTGCCAAAGGCTGGCACCAAAGTACTCTTCAGCAGAAAGCGAGCTTAAGCCACCGAGATCCAGCCATTCATTTGGCGTCAGCACGCCCTGCGCGTAAAGCGTCATCACATAGTCGTCGTAATGCTCTTCTTCGTCGCACGGCACCATATTCCACAGAATACGCTTACCGGCGAGACGCACGGCAGTACGATAAAATTCGTCAAGCAGCAGTATATGCTGGGTGGAGCCACAATCTTCGCCCCCCAGGCTGCCGCTTTCATTATGACGGAAGCGGTTTTCATCAATCAGGAAGAAGCTGACTTCCACACCCAGCGAGGCGGCCCAGCTTTCCAGCAGGCTGCATTTACGTTGTAGTAACTGGCGCTCTTCGCTATCGAGCCAGGATTGATGACAGACCCAGATATCCAGGTCAGAGGAACAACTTTGCCCTACGGACGAGGTGCTGCCCATGGTGTATACACCAGTAATTGGAAGCTCACCTTTCGGTGGATCCTGTACTGACATTCCACGATACAGTTCAAGCTCGTTCAGGTAGTGGCGTTGAGTTTCATCAGGCGTGTAAAGGCAAATGCCTTTGGGAACGTTACCATCAAGGTAACCCGGCATTCGCGGATGGTGATAGTGCAACAATGTCGGCAGTAGACTGTAGACCTGTTGGAATGCAGGCCCCATAGCAGCAAGCGCGCGATCCACACGCAATTGATTTATGGCATCCAGTCTCTGTTTCAGAGTCTCAATATAGAGGTACAAGACGTATCGCCTGATTTGCTACCCGTCATGACTGTGATTCCGCCAACATCAACGGTAACACGCGGCATTCGGGATATTTCGTATGTCAAAGGTAACCGTTACCACTTTTCGCGCCTGGTTTTTTTAGTTTCACGACGAAAAAATGGTCTAAAACGTGATCAATTTAACACCTTGCTGATTGACCGTAAAGAAAGATGCGCTACATACAAGTGTAGCACCGTTTATTCTCTGTAAATTCCTTATTACGACGGCGTGAAACGCCTGTCAGGATCCACTGCCAGACCTCATTTTACGGTTTGCGCAGGCGTCTACGTTTCACCACAACACTGACATCACTCTGGCAAGGATGTTAGGATGGACCACGGATGATAATGACGGTAACAAGCATGTTAGACAATGTTTTAAGAATTGCCACACGCCAAAGCCCACTTGCACTCTGGCAGGCACACTATGTCAAAGACAAGTTGATGGCGAGCCATCCGGGCCTGGTCGTTGAACTGGTACCGATGGTGACGCGCGGCGATGTGATTCTTGATACGCCGCTGGCGAAAGTAGGCGGAAAAGGCTTATTTGTAAAAGAGCTGGAAGTCGCGCTCCTGGAGAATCGCGCTGATATCGCCGTACATTCAATGAAAGATGTGCCGGTTGAATTCCCGCAAGGTCTGGGGCTGGTCACTATTTGCGAGCGTGAAGATCCTCGCGATGCCTTTGTGTCCAATAACTATGACAGTCTGGATGCGTTACCAGCAGGCAGTATCGTCGGGACGTCCAGTTTACGTCGCCAGTGCCAACTGGCTGAACGCCGCCCGGATCTGATTATCCGCTCCCTGCGCGGCAACGTCGGCACTCGCCTGAGCAAACTAGATAACGGCGAATACGATGCCATCATTCTTGCCGTAGCCGGACTAAAACGTTTAGGTCTGGAGTCCCGCATTCGCGCCGCGTTACCACCCGAGATTTCTCTTCCGGCGGTAGGACAAGGTGCAGTCGGTATTGAATGCCGCCTTGATGATACACGCACTCGCGAGCTGCTTGCCGCGCTGAATCACCACGAAACTGCACTGCGCGTTACCGCAGAACGCGCCATGAATACCCGTCTCGAAGGCGGATGTCAGGTGCCAATTGGTAGCTACGCCGAGCTTATTGATGGCGAAATCTGGCTATGTGCGCTGGTCGGCGCGCCGGACGGTTCGCAGATTATTCGCGGTGAACGCCGCGGTGCGCCGCAAGATGCCGAACAAATGGGGATTTCGCTGGCAGAAGAGCTACTGAATAACGGCGCGCGCGAGATCCTCGCTGAAGTCTATAACGGAGAGGCCCCGGCATGAGTATCCTGGTCACCCGCCCGTCTCCCGCTGGAGAAGAGTTAGTGAGCCGTCTGCGCACACTGGGGCAGGTGGCCTGGCATTTTCCGCTGATTGAGTTTTCTCCGGGTCGACAATTACCGCAACTTGCTGATCAACTGGCAGCGCTGGGGGAGAGCGATCTGTTGTTTGCCCTCTCGCAACACGCGGTTGCTTTTGCCCAATCACAGCTGCATCAGCAAGATCGTAAATGGCCCCAACTACCTACTTATTTCGCCATTGGACGCACCACCGCACTGGCGCTACATACCGTAAGCGGACAGAAGATTCTCTACCCACAGGATCGGGAAATCAGCGAAGTCTTGCTACAATTACCTGAATTACAAAATATTGCGGGCAAACGTGCGCTGATATTACGTGGCAATGGCGGTCGTGAGCTAATTGGGGATACCCTGACGGTGCGCGGTGCTGAGGTCACTTTTTGTGAATGTTATCAACGATGCGCAATCCATTACGATGGTGCAGAAGAAGCGATGCGCTGGCAATCCCGCGAGGTGACGATGGTCGTTGTTACCAGCGGTGAAATGTTGCAGCAACTCTGGTCGCTGATCCCACAATGGTATCGTGAGCACTGGTTACTACACTGTCGACTATTGGTCGTCAGTGAGCGTTTGGCGAAACTCGCCCGGGAACTGGGCTGGCAAGACATTAAGGTCGCCGATAACGCTGACAACGATGCGCTTTTACGGGCATTACAATAACTCTCATAACAGGAAGCCATAATGACGGAACAAGAAAAAACCTCCGCCGTGGTTGAAGAGACCAGGGAGGCCGTGGACACCACGTCACAACCTGTCGCAACAGAAAAAAAGAGTAAGAACAATACTGCATTGATTCTCAGCGCGGTGGCTATCGCTATTGCTCTGGCGGCGGGTGTCGGTTTGTATGGCTGGGGTAAACAACAGGCCGTCAATCAGACCGCCACCAGCGATGCCCTGGCTAACCAACTGACGGCATTGCAAAAAGCCCAGGAGAGCCAAAAAGCCGAGCTGGAAGGCATTATTAAGCAACAAGCTGCGCAGCTTAAGCAGGCGAATCGTCAGCAAGAAACGCTGGCAAAACAGTTGGATGAAGTCCAACAAAAGATCGCCACCATTTCCGGCAGCGATGCTAAAACCTGGCTGCTGGCTCAGGCCGATTTTCTGGTGAAACTCGCCGGACGGAAGCTGTGGAGCGATCAGGACGTCACGACCTCTGCAGCGTTGCTGAAAAGTGCAGACGCCAGCCTGGCGGATATGAATGACCCGAGTCTGATTACCGTTCGTCGGGCAATTACCGATGATATCGCCAGCCTTTCTGCAGTATCGCAGGTGGATTATGACGGCATCATCCTTAAGCTTAATCAGCTTTCAAATCAGGTAGATAACCTGCGTCTGGCCGATAATGACAGCGATGGTTCGCCGATGGATTCAGACGGTGAAGAGCTTTCCAGTTCCATCAGCGAATGGCGTATCAATCTGCAAAAAAGCTGGCAGAACTTTATGGACAACTTCATTACGATTCGCCGTCGTGATGACACCGCCGTACCGCTGTTAGCGCCAAATCAGGATATCTATCTGCGCGAAAATATTCGCTCTCGCCTGCTGGTCGCAGCACAAGCTGTACCGCGTCATCAGGAAGAGACTTATCGCCAGGCGCTGGAGAACGTCTCCACCTGGGTACGTGCTTACTACGATACTGATGATGCCACCACCAAAGCGTTCCTCGACGAGGTGGACCAGTTAAGCCAGCAAAATATCTCGATGGATCTTCCGGAAACCCTGCAAAGCCAGGCGATGCTGGAAAAACTGATGCAGACTCGCGTGCGTAACCTGCTGGCACAACCGGCAGCGGGGACAACGGAAGCTAAACCTGCACCTGCACCTGCACCTGCACCTGCACCTGCACCTGCACCTGCACCGCAAGGTGATACTCCGGCAGCCGCGCCGCAAGGAGAATAACCATGCTAAAAGTGTTATTACTCTTTGTTTTGCTGATTGCGGGGATAGTGGTTGGCCCGATGATTGCCGGTCATCAGGGTTATGTGCTGATCCAGACCGACAACTACAATATCGAAACCAGCGTCACGGGCCTGGCGATCATATTGATTCTGGCGATGGTAGTGCTGTTTGCCATTGAGTGGCTACTGCGGCGGATCTTCCGCACTGGCGCGCACACCCGTGGATGGTTTGTCGGACGTAAGCGTCGCCGTGCGCGTAAGCAGACCGAACAGGCGCTGCTGAAACTGGCGGAAGGTGATTATCAGCAAGTTGAAAAGCTGATGGCGAAAAATGCCGATCACGCTGAACAACCGGTGGTGAACTATCTACTGGCTGCCGAAGCCGCGCAACAACGTGGTGATGAAGCACGCGCCAACCAACATCTGGAACGCGCAGCGGAGCTGGCCGGCAATGACACCATTCCGGTAGAAATCACCCGTGTACGTCTGCAACTGGCCCGTAATGAAAACCATGCTGCACGCCACGGCGTGGATAAGCTGCTGGAAGTTACGCCACGCCATCCTGAAGTATTACGTCTGGCGGAACAGGCGTATATCCGCACAGGGGCATGGAGTTCTCTGCTGGATATCATCCCATCAATGGCGAAAGCCCATGTTGGTGATGAAGAACATCGTGCAATGCTGGAACAACAGGCATGGATTGGCCTGATGGATCAGGCGCGTGCCGATAACGGTAGTGAAGGTTTGCGTAACTGGTGGAAAAACCAAAGCCGGAAAACGCGTCATCAGGTAGCGTTGCAGGTGGCAATGGCGGAACATCTTATTGAATGTGACGATCATGATACTGCCCAGCAAATTATCATCGACGGCCTGAAACGCCAGTATGACGATCGCCTACTGCTGCCGATCCCGCGTCTGAAAACCAATAACCCGGAACAGCTGGAAAAAGTGCTACGCCAGCAAATCAAAAACGTCGGTGATCGCCCGCTGTTGTGGAGCACATTGGGTCAGTCACTGATGAAGCACGGTGAATGGCAGGAAGCATCGCTCGCCTTCCGCGCGGCGCTGAAACAACGTCCGGACGCCTACGATTACGCATGGCTTGCCGACGCGCTGGACAGACTGCACAAGCCGGAAGAAGCTGCAGCGATGCGTCGCGACGGTTTGATGTTAACGTTGCAGAATAACCCGCCACAGTAGTTCCTTCTCACCCGGAGGAAAGCACCTCCGGGACCTTTCTGATGCATAAAAAAACGCCTGCTCTTATTACGGAGCAGGCGTTAAAACAGGTCTGTATGACAACAAGTGGGTGCTTCACTCAACGTTGTGTCCATGGTGTCTGATGAGGCATAAGCGACATCTGTCAGTGGACGATAAGCACCGTAAACGGCTCTGCGTCATTCCGGAGTTTATGAGGCACTAAGGCGAACATAAGAGATGGAATGAGCATCTACTCGTTTATTATGCCACAGAGAATCGGGAAATAACATCCCTTAACACTTGTTATGAGATAATTCTGTAATCCTCTTTGCTTCCTGAGTAATAACTTCCTGAGTGAATATTTAACCTGAGCTTGATCCTACACATACTTATTATGAATGATAAAATTCATTCAATTAATAACACATATATTAATTGCCGTTAAAACTAAAAACAGCATCAATAATCAACGCGATATAATAAACCTGCCTTACATATCAACTGCGCCAGAGGTAGGATTGAAAACGCTCTCCTGATTTTCCAATTCATTTTCTGGATAAATAAATAATTTATTTTTGTCACTATTATTTATGTAATCATCCTGTCAGGGAGAGGGATCTCAATTATCAATGCTTAATTACGTCATCATTTTGATGACATGAAACCGGAGCATTTTGCATGGAATTTTCGTTTTCACCCAAACGTCTTGTTGTTGCTGTCGCCGCCGCTCTTCCTCTCATGGCCAGCGCAGCAGATACCCCGTCAACTGCTAGATTGGCCCCCTGAATCTCCAGACAACCAGTATCACTTAAATAAGTGATAGTCTTAATACTAGTTTTTAGACTTGTCATTGGAGAACAGATTATTGATGTCTTAGGGCCGGAGAAACG